>SMDP01000312.1 GCA_012911965.1 Geitlerinema sp. P-1104 | reverse complement strand
TGGTTCGCCAACTGAAACGACTGTTGAGCCTCCGGGGGAGAACTCAGACTCAAATTTAGAGCAATTCCCCCGGCCAGTCCTTGCTGGGGATTGACCAAGTGATAGGAGAGGCTAAGATAGCGACGAGGAGACTCCTCAAATCCCCGAGTTAGGGTTTCTGTGAGTCGCTGTCGCAGGTGACTCTGTTCCTCGGGACTGGGGGCTTGTCCGAAGAGATTGAACAGGCCCACAATCAGATGTTCATAGCGAGGGGCCAGGGCCGGGAGACAGGGGAGTTGTAGGGTTCCCTCCACGGCCATGGACGCTTGCAGTTTAGTCTCTAGGGCTTGCTGTCGTTCCTCCTGGGAGGGCTGTATTGAGTCTCGATGAGCTGAATTGCCAGTCATCTGGGATTGAAACAGAGGCGTTGTTAGGGCGTTTGGCATGATGCAGATACTCACAGTTAAGGATTATCACACCCTACAAAGCCCGATTAAGACCAACCGGATAGCCTTGTGATTGAGTCCCCTCATATCTTGTCGTTTATTGTTGACTGTGCTAAGTTTGATGAAATTTTCAGAGACATTGCCAATTTGTCTGACTGCGTCATGGTAGTAAGACGGTATTGAGAACTTCTAGTCAATCCCAAAAGGTTGACCCTCAAGAATCTAAACAAGTCATAGGGTTTATTTTTATGGAATCTGTCGGGATTTATACATTGGCGAATGATTTTGTTTATGATCAGCTTGTGGCCTTACTCAATAGTATTGAGGTTAATGTTAGCCCGGAAATCTCCATTTGCATCATTCCTTATGATGACCGGATGGACAAAATCAAGCGGGAATTAGAGTCACGACCAAACGTCAGCCTTTATAGCAATCAAGAGAGAATCAAAGAATGGGAGGACTTTGCACAAGAGGTTTGGAGCCATCATCCCAAAGCCTCTCAAAAATAGACGACCATCTCTAGCTGCCGCTCTTCTAAATCACTCAACACGGAGTTATCTCAATGGAATCTCGCGCCATTTATACCCTAGCCAATGACGTGGTCTATGATCAGCTCGTCGCCTTACTCAACAGTATAGAAGCTAATGTTGGGACTGACATTCCTGTCTGCGTGATCCCTTATGATGACCGCCTTGAGCGGGTGAAAAGTCATCTTGAGCAGCGTGAGAATGTAAGTTTATTTGATAAAACCGATATTCTCGAACAGTGGGATCAGCTGGTTAATGACCTCTGGGAAAGTCATTCCCGCGCCCAAGATCCTGCCTCAACTTATCCCGCTTGGTATCAAGGCTTTGTCCATCGCAAGTTTGCTGCCTTCGATGGAGATCATGATAAGTTTATCTTCATGGATGCTGATAGTTTGGCGATGAAGCAATTTGATGATATTTTCGATAAGTTAGACGAATATGACCTAGTGTTCAATGACTGGGAGCACGCTAAACCGCGAGAGGTGACGGAAGTTGACCTATCTAAAATTGAAGCAGCCACAGAACTAAGTGAAGCTGAGATTCGTCCCAAACTCCACTGTGATAGTTTCTTTGGCTCAAAACAAGGATTGCTCGGAATTGGTCAACTCGATGAGTTTAGGAAACGTGCGATAGAACACTCAGAAATTGAATGGGTGCGTCCCCGTTCCTGGTGGTCAAGTTCAGGGCTATTTACCTACATGACGTTTCCGGGAGACTTGAAAATGTTCAATTTTACCCGGAGTGATAATCCCCAGGAGAGAACTGGAAATTGTGCCGATGCAGATCCTTTTGTTAGTCGCGATGGGGTTCTATATAACGAAGAAGGTTTAAAACCTATTCATCGCATCCATTATATGAACTACTCCTCGACGGACTTTGCTCGCTTAACACAGGGAGAAGATGTCAAAATTCGTTATCAAGATACCTTCTTGCACTACCGTTTCTTGAAAGAACCGCACTTGAAACCGACAATATTAAAGCCTGCGAATCCTTGGGTTAAAGCTCAACGCAAGCTCGGTAAAGCCGTTAAAAAAGCCAAAAACCTTTTTCTCGCCTAATTTCTGAGCGACTAAACGAATGAAGATATATTCGCAACCCACACAGCTTAAACAGACGTTAGTTGAATCTCTTAAAAGTTTAGAGTCCCTTGAACGCTGTATTCTGCTAGATTACCCCTCCTACCCAAATATTGGAGACCATCTAATTTGGTTGGGAACCCTATTCTATCTTCGGGAAGTGGCCCAGGCTGATATTACCTATGTCGCCAGTCATTCTGGATTTTCTGACAGTCGTCTGGCTCAGGAACCCGAGAACAGACCAATTCTCTTACAAGGTGGGGGGAACCTTGGTGATTTATGGACGTTGCACCAAGACTTTCGCGAGCGTATCATTGCCAAATACCCCAATCACCCCATTGTTATCTTGCCGCAAAGCATCTTCTTTTCCAGTTTAGATAACTTAAAAAAAACAGCCAATATTTTCAATGCTCATCCGCAACTCACGATTTTTGCACGAGATAATTATAGTTATCAGTTGGCGTCAGAACACTTTCATAAATGTCAAGTTCTGAAAGCACCAGATATGTTTTTTAAGATGATGGATTTAAAGGGGGCGACCGACAACAAACGCTCTAAATCCTCTATTCTTTACTTTTGCAGGCAGGATAAAGAAGCTAACAATGACTTTCCCCCGGAGTCTCTAGGATTAACCGATTTAGTGGTCGAAGATTGGGTGTCCTACACCTGGATGGCGAAAGCACCTGAAGATTGGCCCTTTTATATTCCGGGCACCGTTCGCTTAATTCGGGAAGGTTGGCAACGAGGGCTGGCAACCCCTCGTGAATGGCTATCCCGGCAACAATGGAACCGTCGATCGCACTATACTTCTCAATTTAAGCAGATTGACCAGCCCAAGTTACAGCATCGTTCCTGGAGTATGATGCACGCAGGGCTTTATCAACTACAGCAACATCGTCTAGTCATTACTAATCGACTTCATGGTCATTTACTCTGTCTATGTTTAGGGGTTCCCCATGTCTTTCTACCCAACTCCTACTACAAAAACGAGTTATTCTATGAAACCTGGACTCAAGGGATTCCCTTTTGTCGCTTTGTCAAAGAGCCAGACCTGGTTAAACCCGCCGTTGAGGAATTGCTGAGCCTATCAGATTCCCCAGGCTAACTGAGGCCGCACTCTCCAGGGAGCTGTTCAGAGTGCGGCAACTCTCTAACCCCGTAGATAGGCCTCAACTGTATTTTGCAGCAACATGGCGACCGTCATCGGGCCAATTCCGCCGGGAACCGGAGTAATCCAAGCCGCTTTCTCAGATACTTCCTCAAAGGCCACATCCCCAGCTAGTTTATAGCCACCCGCGCCATCACTAACCCGGTTAATCCCCACATCAATCACCACCGCTCCCGGTTTCACCATCTCAGCGGTAATCATCTCGGGACGGCCCACCGCCGCCACCACGATATCTGCGGCGGCGACGACTTCGGCTAGGTTTTGGGTGCGTGAGTGGGCCACGGTCACCGTTGCGTTGGCTTCTAGGAGCATCAGGGCCATGGGTTTTCCCACTAAAATGCTACGACCCACCACGACGGCATTTTTGCCACTGGGGTCGATGTTATACTCCCTGAGGACTTCCATCACGCCAGCGGGGGTGCAACTTCTCAGGCCCGCTTCCCCCCGCGTCAGACGACCGAGATTGATG
>SMDP01000311.1 GCA_012911965.1 Geitlerinema sp. P-1104 | reverse complement strand
CAGGCCCAACCTCGTAGCTGATATACCCATAACCCAAGATACTCCTTGAGCGCCCGAGTCGTCAGGGCCAGACGTTCGGTGGCTCCGGGCCAATCCCCTTGCCCCCCTTTGGCATTACCGCGATTGTTATCGGCGATCGCATCTTCGGGGTTGAGGCTTAACACCTGGTCACAATCGGCGATCGCTTTTGTCCAATCCCCCAGGGCTTCGTAGGCAATACCCTGGTCAAGGTAGGGGTCGCGGGCATCGGGGGCGAGGGTGATGGCTTCGTTAAAATCAGCAATGGCGGCCTCAATGTGGTTTTAACCAAGGCGGGTATTACCGCGATTGCTCCAGAGGGCGGGATTTGTGGGGAATTGTTCGATCAGTTGGCTCCAGAGGGTTTCGGCTTGGTCAAAGTTGCCTTGTTCGAGGGCGGCGATTGCCTCTCCTGCCAGGGCCTCCCCCGCTTCTAAATCCGCCAAGGTTATCCCCTGAGCGGGGGCAATCTAGCCGGTGAGCAGGGTCAGGGTGAGCAACAGGGAAATGAATAGTTGAGAAAGGCGCACAAACAACTCCACAGAATGGGGCGATCACTCTCCAATGTAACAAATCCTTTCCCTCCTGGACTGCCGCAAACCATGTCCCCTTAGGATGCTCTAGGGGGAATGACTCCATGGCAGAAAGGGCAGCAAGACCCCTCTTGAATTTAGCACTGTAATCCATCGGTTAAGGGTTTTAACCCGAAAATGAAGTTTTGTATATGCTAGATTTAGCAATTTGTGACACCTCGATATTCATGTGCTAGAATCCCAGCAAAGCTTAGTTATAGAGAGTCATCTTCCTAGCGTCTTGAGTTCACTAGGCTGCTAATCGCCACTCAACTAATAGTTAGACCGCAGTTAAACTACATAATGAGGAGTAGCTTTTTTGAAATGACGATTACTTTCTTTGACCTTTTAGGTTCAGTGATTAAACGTGAAATTGACTTTATAGCAGGTTCCTTACACAAGTCAGTAAATGAAATATACGAGCTTATCGTGGAAGAGGCTGAACGTAATCAAGTGGAATGGTACTCTAACCGAGTTCCCAGTTTAAATTACCAATCTCCTGCTTGCCGACTTGCTTATCTGTATATTGTTGCTGCTGCTAATTCCAGTACCTTTCAGCATGTTCTCGAATCCGATAAAGACTTATACCAATATGTTCTGAGAATTGCAAAGCAGCGTCATGAAATAAAAATTTGTGCTTTTGGTGCTGGACCAGGTACAGAGTTGTTAGCGATGGCAAAGTTTTTCGCACAACAAAGTCTTGGACATAGTGTTAGTGTAGACTTTCAATTGACAGAGTTGAGGAATGGATGAGTTCCTGGCACGGAATACGGGATCAAATAAATGATTCTTTCAGAAACTTATATGGACCAAATCGATCTAAATGGCCCATGATACCGTCAGGTAATTTTTTGGCTTACGATGTTACCCAGCTAGATCGAATTCCTTCTCTTGGTAATGTTTGGGAACAAGACATATATGTAATAAACTTTTTGCTGTCCGAGGTGTTTAACGATGATCCAGTATTAAGAGCCTTCTTAAGTAAAGTTGCTGAATTTGCACCTTCTGGTGCGCGATTTGTATTTATAGAGAGACGCGGTTATATGTGGGAACAACGTATGGCTAACATTGCCGCAGAATCAGGGTTATTACTTTCAGCCTTTACAAAATCTCAAGGTAGACTTGAAGAAGATCCGCCAGCATTAAGAGATGTATACGACGTTCTTCGAGATAAAAGGACACCACGCTTGAATTGGAATGTAGTCTACAGTATTGGAGTTAAGAAATGAGCTGAAACCAAACTTTTTTATGCTTTATGGAATATGATAGCGACACACAACTATCTCTTAGTCTTTGGAATGAGGCGGAGATATTTTCGTCTTTAGAGATCAAGCATCTATCCATTCCTGATGGAGAAGTCGAGTTGTATTCGAGTTGCTTTTCTGGTGACGAGAACGATAAGATTTTTCAAACACTCTTTTCACAAGTTTCTTGGAAACAAGAGAAAATTAAATGCTACGGGAAAGAGTTAGATTTACCAAGATTGACTGCGTGGTATGGAGATACTGGCAAACGTTATGTTTATTCAAGAATAGCTATGGAGCCAGAACCTTGGATACCAGTATTACTTTATATAAAAAGTCGAGTTGAAGATGTAGCTCAATTCTCATTTAACAGTGTTCTTCTGAATCTTTATCGAGATGGTCGAGATAGTATTGCATGGCATAGTGATGATGAACCAGAACTAGGGAAACAACCAGTTATAGCTTCTCTTAGTTTTGGAGGAGAAAGGAAGTTTCAGCTTAGACATAAAGTTAAAAAGGAGCAGGAGAAAGTAGAGCTTAATTTAACTCATGGCAGTCTCTTAATCATGAAAGGTAAGACTCAGGAATATTGGCAGCATCAAATACCTAAAACTTCAAAGCCTGTCATGCCAAGAATAAATTTAACTTTTAGGTTCATAGATTAGTAGTTCTTGTCTCCCTCCAGAATTGGATTGCCCTAGCGGTCTAATAATTGCAGTGCAGCGGATTGTAAGAGATTATTGGTGCTGAGTTCAAGAGATCGGCAACCGCTGACCCCGACATTCCGCAGGTTGACAAATCAATTAAAGTGTGGATTCATTTTTTACCTCCTGAAAGCCTTGAAAAATGACAGTTCTGGACTTTGAGGTTTGCTTCTCAAATTGTTACGAAACATTAAGCCACTCGCTTAATCCTCAGAAATAGCAAATCCCAGAAGGATTTCCCTTCAAGGCTTACAGCGATTACCTTTGGCAATTCACAGTATAAAATAAAAGTCAATCTGCGGAAAGTGAGCTGACCGCAACCGTTATGCTGCTGAATCATTTGTGGGACGGTCACTTAAGGTATATTTGGCAATCCACAGTATAAAAAAATGTCAACCTGCGGAAAGAGAGTTAGATGTCACTTCGTTGAATGGGAAGCTTACGAATCCGTACAGAATTATCACTAACGGTAATTGCAGCACCGGCTCCTAATTCTGTTGCTATCGTCGGTAAAACATCGAGCAGTCTTTGAGCGACCCGATCTGGCTCAACAGAAGATAGCCTTAAGGTAATTAAACTAGGTAGTCCATGGTTACTGAGAGCCACCAGCATTGAAAAATCTAAGTCTTGGGTTAAAACTACTTTGCCTGTAACTCTCGCCAGTTCTAAAATTTCTGAATCTGGGGCGTTCGTGGGCAATAACTCTGTTGTTCGGATAACATCATAGCCCTGTGCAACTAAGACCGCGACAGTCACAGGTGAGATATGAACATCAGCCATGAAATATAAACCACTCATGCTGATGTAATGCTCACCGTCCGATCTGATACGGCCCAAGCTGCGTAATTAAGAGCTTGGCGAATATCCTCCTCCTCTAACTCTGGATAAGCAGCTAAAATCTGCTCAATGGATAACTGACTCGCCAATAACTTTAGAACAAATCCTACCGTGATGCGCATACCTCGAATGGTCGGTTGTCCCAGGCATAGTTCTGGGTTGACTGTAATGCGATCTAATTTTTCAATCATCAGACTCCTATACATTCTAGATAGAAGAGTGGGCCTCAGGCCCAACCTCGTAGCTGATATACCCATAACCCAAGATACTCCTTGAGCGCCCGAGTCGTCAGG
>SMDP01000310.1 GCA_012911965.1 Geitlerinema sp. P-1104 | reverse complement strand
GGATTCGTTGAAGTTTGAGGAATGGGCGATCGAACGTCGTCTCACCTGGGGACAACGATTCCGCAGTCAACCCCATGAGGGAGAGGCCTTTTTCTATGATGATCAAGGTTCGCCCTGGTTATTCGTTCCGTTTTCTACCTTAACCGGTAAATCTCAAGGCTGTTTTGTTCCCTTTAAAGACACCTCAATCCGAGCGATTCCTGAGTAATCCTGTCAATCTAAAAACAGTCAGGCTATGATTATTAAGAGTAGGTTGGGTAGAGCAGCGTGAAACCCAACCCGGTCGTTGAACTCAATCCAATTCGTCATTTGGTAAAATTATGTTACACAGCTACGAAGCCATCTACGAAAATGGTCAACTGAAGTGGCTCAATGACCAGCCTGACGTGACCCATTCCCGAGTCATCGTCACTATCGTTGAAGATATTGAGGCCACTCAACCGGAAACTCGTCCGAAGCGACGCTTTCCTCCGGCTTCAATTGCTGGAAAAGGGGAGACAGTAGGAGATTTAGTGAGTCCCATTGTTGATGAAGACGATTGGGAATGTCTAAAGTGAAATTCATAGCAACTTACAAACCTTTGCGGTAGGGGCGAAAAATTTTTCGCCCCTACAATATGGTGTCCTCTGCAAACAAATACACCATATTTCCAGAATCACCTTATTCCGAACCAAGCTATTCTGGCTCATCACTAATACTAGGGGAAACTTGAGGATTATTATTATTCATAAATTCGTTGCCATTTTCTCGTCCACTTTCAATCAAATCTTGATCCTCCCTATTTTCATTAGTTAGTTTCCTATTTTCCTCAACCAAAGTTTCATTTTCTTCCTGAAGCTGACTGTTTTCTAGTATTAAATCTTGATTCTCTTGATGAACCATTAAGAGAGTGACCGCCAAAACCAAAGAAACAACCCAACCTAACCAGGGAAATACTATTTTCGCCAACGTTCGAAGCTGTCCCGTAGCTGGTCCAACAGATTGAACGGGTCGAGTATATTGTAATCCTGCTCCCTCTGAGCTTGAATTTTGTCCAATAAGGGATTGTTGCTTTTTTTTTAAAGGTAAAGTTATCCATCCGTCATCAGAATCAATCTGGTTAGACAAACCTCTCCAGATATTCTCATGTTCCAGATTAGCCTGAGACAAGGTTGGAGAGACAACTACTAAAAACAAGCCATCTCCTTCAGGAAAAGAAAACCGCCTCAGTTCATTGTGTAAATTAGCTTTCAATTGAGATAAATTACCAATTTTACCTTGCGGATTTGGCGATTTTGATGACTCAATATCCTGTCGACTAACCTGTTTAGCGAGATTCTTCATCTTATCAAAGTCCGCCTGAAAGCCAGATTCGGTCGCTGTAGAAGAAATCATTTCATCAAGTTGAGCCGCTAACTGACCCCCCAGCGGTTCCCCCTCTTTCCCCAAAGCCTGAATCACTAGACCTCTCAGACAAGATTCATCATCTGCAACCCACAAAATAGAATTTCTAATCTTACGATTTTGATAATCAACCCGTTTAGAGGATGTCAAGCCAGTCACGAACAAAGCTAGTTGATTTCCTTGACGTTGCAGAATCAGAGAGAAATCATCGATATCTACTTTAAACTTGGGGAGTTCTGGGGGTTTGTCAATCTCAATCCCTTTCTCTGCATCCAACCAACAATAATCTTGGGAAACACCACGGCTTTTGACATAAATCTTCATTACCTTATCTCCTTAGTCAGTTAATTTTAATAGACTGATACCCTGCACAATCTCAATGTCATCCACACTACCTTGGGAAAAACGACTAACTGCATTCCTCAGTGAGTCATTCTGACCAAAAGTATCCATAAGCCAATCGATCCAGTAGTTTCGCTTCTTATCTAAATGTAGCTTTAGCAAGAAACGTAATAAAAACCGCAAAGGAAGTTCGGTATTTTTGGGTTTATAGGGGTCATTAGGGGTACGTTTTCTATAGTAAAATGTTATCTGATTATCGCCACGTTTTTCAATCCTCGAAAAAACAATGTTACCCACAGTTTGAACCGGTGTAATGATGACAGCAACCTTAGGTAATAACTTTTCTCCAGCTAACTGATTCAAGACTTTCTTGTAACCTTTTTTAACTTGGTCAAAGAGCTTTGCAGGGTTATCCTGCATATACTTCTCACACTTGACCGGAGCCAAAATCACAAGACGGGGAGAGTCTAAATTCCTATAGACGGTCTTAAGTAAGTCGTTGATTTGATCCGGCTGATTAAACTTCTCGTGGTACTCTCCATTATTCTCCATCAAAATTGCAGCGTCGATGGGGATAAGAATTGCGGCTGACTCCCGAATTAATGTCCTGACCTTCTCGATTTGATTGTTTTTCTCAAGCCACCCACCGGGATAGTCTTGGAACTGAATCTCTAGTTCTGGGTTTGCTCCCGTTTCACCAAACTGAAAGCGATAACAGGTGGGTTCATCGCCAGCAGTTCCTTGAATGCCATCTTTAGGTTTAATGCTATCTCCCACCATATTTTTAAGGTCTTGAAGACGCTTATCTAAAATGGGTGCTGTATCTTCATAGGCCCGAAGTTGCAAGTCCTGGCTGATTTGGTCAAATTGGTCATACATTGCGGCCAACAGACTGGTTTTTCCAACCCCCGAAGGTCCCAACATGGTAACCTTCAAAACAGGAAGTTGTTCCGTCGTATCGAACTCATTAGTAAAAAGTTTTTTCAGAAAAGATACCATGTCAGTCTCCTCAAACAAACAATCAAGATTTTTTCGGGATGATCACAATCACAAATTTTTGAATGCTTTGTCTAATTCTTCTACTTCAGTCCTTATAGAGTTAAGCTGCCTAACCCAACCCTGGACAGCTTGAGATTGCTCTTGCAGCTTACCAAAATCTGACCAGATTGTATGCCGTTTTTTCCGTAAGAATTTTTTCCAATCCGTTTTTGCCGTTTTGGCTCGTAAAATTCGGTCAGAGAACTCTTCCACAATCGCAAAAGAGGCTTGACTTGGCTCCACAAAAAAACCTTTTAAGGAATTTTCGCAATTATACACCGCCTCCCAATATAAAGTCTCCAAATTTTCTAAAATGTCTTCGGCTCCAGCCCCTTCTTTTAACGGATAGGCTTTATCCGGGGTGAGTCCATCGAGTTGCTGACGAATTCGATGCTGAATCAAGCCTCGATACGAGAGGGTAAATTCCGCGAGAATTTGAAAGCCCGTTTTGAGTTCAACATAGTCTTCTGGCATCTCCTGGGCTATGTCCGTAATGAACGCAGAGCCGCGTGCATCGGTTAACCCCCCGAGTTCGCACTGATGAATTAGAACGTTAGCGACATTCGCCTTAGCGGCTTCAATCGTCTTTTTTAGACCCTCATCCATTTCCAAGAACTTTAAGGATAGGCTGGTTCTTAAATCTTGAAGGTATGCCGTATAAGTATCGGCATAAGCTCCTTTTTTGTTTCGGAGTCTTTCAATTTCCTTCAAACTTGGGAAATTGACATTTTCACGACAGTTTGCGAGGACTTGCTCGATTTGAGATTTCAGATTCTCATCGGGAGTATCACGATTTTTGATTAACTCTTTATTGAGTTCTTCCAGTTCATTGGTAATGGTTTCCCAAAATTCATCAAATTTCTCGTCATACTTCTCAGAAATCTCATCACTGTCAATTTCCGGGAGAA
>SMDP01000031.1 GCA_012911965.1 Geitlerinema sp. P-1104 | reverse complement strand
ATCATGAAATCTCTTCCCCTTTCCCTAGTTTTGCTCCTCCTTTTCGCCGCTCCCACGGTCGCTAACCCCGACCCCGACCAGGACTCCTCCACAGAGGAAGACCCTCCCGTCGAAGAACTTGAAGAAGTGGAAATCTTCATTCAACGTATCTTACGCCAACCGGTTTTTGGCCCCTTTCGCCAAGACCGACCCCTACGAGACTCCTCCCGTCCCATCTACGTCGTTCCTCGGGAACAAATTGATGTTCAAGGGGCCACCACCGTCCAAGATGCACTGCGATTTGTCCCCGGAATCCTCAGTGATGGAACCAGTGGCGGTCAACTCGGGTCTGTCAGTTCCCAATTTATGCGCGGGGGAAACTCCTCTCAAACCCTCATTCTCCTCAACGGACGACCCATCAATGACCTAGGGTCTTCGGGAGGCTTTGACCTCTCCTCCTTCACCACCAATTTTGTTGAACGCCTAGAAGTTCTCCCTGGGGGAAGTTCCACCCTCTACGGGTCCAGCGCCGTCGGGGGAACCCTCAACATCGTCAGTCAATCCCCAACGGAAGAACCGGAAGTGGTCATTAGCAGCGAGGTGGGGAGTTTTGGCTACAACCAACAAGCCATTCAAAGTCGGGGAACCGCCGGAGATATCGGCTGGGTGATTGGCTATAACCGCACCTTCTCCCGCAACAACTTTCCCTTCGACCTGGGAACCGTCGATGTCTCGGGAACTCGGGACAATGCCGAGGCCAACTATAACAATCTCAACCTCACTCTAGCCGCCGATTTGGGCGATCGCAACCGTCTGACCTTCAGCGGCCTCTACCTCAGCCGGGACATCGGCGTTCCCGGCGGCGTTCCCACAAAAACCGGAAGCGCGGGAGCCTTTAACCGCCTCAGTCCCCAGGCCCGACAATACACAGAAGACTGGCTACTCGACCTACTCTGGGAATCCCAACTTAACCCCGAGAATACCTCCAATCTTACCGCCCGCATCTACAGCGATATCCTCGACTCCACCTTCCGCGACCCCGAAACCAGCCGCAGTAACCTTGACCGCAATAGTTTCGGCTTACAAGTTCAACATAACTGGCAATTAACCGATACCCAAACCCTCACCTACGGCCTCGATTTTCGCACCATTTCCTCAGAAAACCGAACCTTCAACTTCGCCAGTGGTGAAGATACCGAAAACTACAACAGTCGTATCGACAATGGGGCCGCCTTCGCTCGCTATGACATTAACCTCGCTGACAATCTCAGTCTTAACTTAGGTCTGCGCCAAGAATTTAATAGCCTGGAAAATGGCTCCTTCACCTCTCCCGCCGTTGGCATCCTTTGGAACCTCAGTGACCGCACTGCTCTGCGCGCCAACTATGCCCGAAGTTTTAAATCTCCCCTAATTTCTCAACTTGAAGGTCTCGCCGCCTTTTCCGTCGCCCCCAATCCCAATCTAAGACCAGAACGCGGTCATAGTTTTGACCTCGGCCTTGACCAACAACTCGGGGACATTGGCTTATTCCGCCTAACGTTCTTTTTCAATCAAATCTCAGAACTCATTGCCTTTGAATTTGGCAACCCCAGCACCAATGTCAACATCGGTAAAGTAGAAGCCTTAGGGGTAGAAGCCGCCTTAGATATTCAACTGGCTCCCAACGTTTTCGCCTTTGCCAATCTCACCTTAAACAATACCCAAATTTTGCAAGATAACAATGAAGCCGTCGAAGGCAATCGGCTCAGTTTTCGGGATGCTGATGTCTTCAATATCGGCGTTGCCTATGCCACACCTGATGGTTGGTATGCTGGACTATTTCTACGTAATCTCAGCAACTTTTTTACCAACAACACGAACACGGAACGCTTGCCAGGATATACCACATTAGATCTCAAATTACAAGCCCCCATCACCGACAATTTGCGTCTGAATGCCAGTGTTAATAATCTCTTGGATGAACACTATGAAGTCTTTCCCGGCTTTCCGGGCTTAAGTCGAAGTGTTCAAGGAGGGATTCGTTACCGCTTCTAGGATTGTGCTACAAGAGAAGCAGTGTTATTAACTGAATGTATCATGACTAACGTTCAACCTTGGGTCAGCCCCCTCAACCGTAAAACAACAGAACCTACCCCTCAAGGCGGAACCCTTGAGTATGAAGACTTTCCCATTTCTAGTGATATTACCGGTCCGTTGTTATATGACCTATTTCAAAACCATTGGTCTGAGATTGGCGTCGGTCATGTAGTTCAGGGAAGCGTCCTAGAATTGGAACTGACGGCCCCGCCCAAAACCTGTTTATTGTATGACGGCTATTTAACGGTTGTGACAGAAGGATGGCACTTACATCTGTGTTTAGAAGAGCATCTGGGGGGTCCCCATTGCAAAACTCCCCCAGGGTTGCGACAACAGCGGCGTTTAAGTCGGGGTGCGTTCTATCGGCGTTTGAATGAAGCGGGCCAGCCGAGAAGTTGGGGGATTCAGTTCTGGAATGGGGAGGGAGAACGGATGATGAATCTGTTTTTACCCAATCCGTTGTTGGGTGAGGATGAGGATGTTCTCCCGGAGGGGAAACCTCTGTTAGAAAAGTTGGCGCTTTATGATGAGTTGCGCTCGATTTATGTTTTAGGAGAACGTCCGATTCCCTTTAGTGAAAATCCGCTTAAACGTCCTTATTTGGCGGTTTGTCGTTCGAGTCGTTGTAATCCGTCTCGTAAGTGGGAACCGGTATTTGAGGCGTTGGAATCTGCTGTGGAGGAGGCGGGGTTAGATGTGACGGTTCGGACGGCGGGATGTTTGGAAGTCTGTCAGTTGGGGCCGATTGTTTTTTATTCAGGAGATAGGACTTGGTACAGTCGTGTGAAACCGGAGGTGGCGCATCAGATTGTGTCTGAGCATTTAGTGCAAGGAACGCCTGTTAAAGAGCATTTGTATCCTCCGCAGCCGTAAGGTTAATCACGTAGGGGCAATCCCTTGTGGTTGCCCGGGTCGGTAGGATGTGTTCCGGCGAGTTACGTTGATTGAATGATAGCAGAATGTGGAAACTGCCGGAACGCATCTGGGACTCAGAAAAAAATCGTGACGTTACATTCAATATATTGGTGATTAAATGGGTCGGATGGTTTCCGAAATATCCTGGGCGATCGCAAGGGTTCGCCCCGACGGGATTTGTTGAATTAGAATAGGATTTGTTGATGCGACTATCTCTGGGAATTACTCCCGTGCTATTTCTCCTTGGATTGGGTCTGAATGCTTGTGTTCAAAACTCGGTCTCTCCGGTGGCGCAACGTCCGCTTCATCCTGATTGTGTGCAGGAGTTTGACCCCAGTCAGGATTATTTTCTGGATAAGGTTCAGGTGGAGTTTGCGACGGGGTTTGAGGTGGACTATCAGGGTCACTATAAACGAGTCACGCTCGCTTCTCCTCATCCTGAGGCAAATGACCCCGTTGAGTATATTTTAGTTCAATGTGGAACCCCCATTCCTGATGATGTCGGTGATGCTATGGTGGTTGAGGTTCCGGTGCAGTCGGTGGTGGTGTTATCGACGACTTATTTACCCCATTTTGCGGCGCTAGACCGGGTTAATCACTTGGTGGGAATCAGTGATACTCAAATTACTCAAACTCCTGCTGTTGTCGAACGGGTGAAACAGCAAAAGATTCGAGATGTGAGCCGCAATCAGGTGGTTAATATTGAGGCGATTTTGAATCTTAATCCTGATATCGTGATTACCTTTGATGCGGGGGGGGCGAGTTCGGATACGGTGCTGATGTTGGAGAATGCGGGTTTACAGGTTGTCCTTAATTCGGAATATTTGGAAATGTCTCCTCTGGGACGGGCGGAATGGCTGAAGTTTACGGCGTTGTTTCTCAATCAAGAGGGAAAAGCAAAAGAGGTTTTTGAGGAGATTCGCACTGATTATCAGGAGTTGAGTCAACGGGTGGCGGCGGCGATTGCTGATGATACGTCTCGGCCAACGGTGTTTACGGGGTTTAGTTCAACGAATACTTGGTATGTTCCGGGCAGAAATAGTTATGCAGCCGAGTTTTTGCGGGATGCGGGGGCGGATTATCTCTGGGATGACCTGGACAGTCAATGGACGGTTCCTCTGGATTTTGAGGTGGTCTATCAACGGGCAAGAGATGCAGATTTTTGGGTAAATGTCAATAGTAACTGGCGAACTCGGGCTGATGTGATTGAGGATGACCCCCGCTATGGCAATTTTGCAGCTTGGCAGGGCGATCGCATCTATAATAATACCAAACGAGTCAACGAATTTGGCGGCAATGACTATTGGGAAACGGGCATCCTTTACCCAAACTTAATTCTAGCCGATTTAGTCCAAATTTTCCACCCGAATTTACTCCCGGATGGAGAGAAAACCTTTTATCAAAATCTCGAATAGTTTTATGGTTCTCAAAATTGCTCAAATCACCGATACTCATCTCTTTGCTGACCGGACAACGGCGATGCGTGGCTTAGTAACCTGGGACTCCTTCGGGGATGTGGTCGCAGAGGTCAAGGCTTGGAATCCTGATATTCTGTTACTGACGGGAGATTTGACCCATCGGGGAGAACCCCAAGCCTATCAACATCTGATTGAACGCATTGCGCCTCTTAATCGACCCACCTACTATATTCCTGGAAATCATGATGATGTTGATATCTTAAATCAGGAATTTAAAAACTCACCTTTTCTGGCAGATAAGGTCTTTCAAGATAAAGGTTGGCAGGTTCTGTTACTCGACTCTACCTTGGCTACGGCTCAATCTGGAGAAGGCTATCTCAGTGAGGCTCAACTCAAAGCATTAGAGCAATCTTTAATAGCTAGTTCTGAGCCGACGGTGGTGGTGTTACATCATCATCCCGTTCCCATGGGAATTGATTGGCTCGATACCATTGGCGTACAAAATTATCAAGCCTTTCTTGACTGTTTAACTCGCTTTCCTCAGGTGAAACTCGTCCTCTTTGGTCATGTTCATTTAGAGTTTGATGAACCGTATCAGGGTATTCAGTTTTGTGGGAGTCCTTCAACTTGTAAACAGGTCTTGCGGGACGGAGCGAGTGAGGAGGAGGCGTATCCTGGGTTTCGGGGGTTGAGGTTATTTGAGGATGGAACCTATCAAACTGAGGTAATTCGGTCTCATCCTCGTCAATCCTTGTGAAGGTTGGAGATAAGACTATTGTGAGTTTTGGGCGACGAGTGGCAGTCAGTTGGGGGATTGTCCTGCTATTTTTACCCATTCTTTATGGGAGTTTAGCGGTGGGGTCGGTGGAGATTCCAGTGGTGGACATGCTGCGAATTTTCTTGGGGCAATCCCCTCAAGACCCCACTTGGACCACTATTGTCCTCACCTTTCGCCTCCCCAAAGCAGTGACGGCGATGGTGGCGGGGGTGGCCTTGTCGGTGGCGGGGTTGCAAATGCAGGTGCTATTTGGGAATCCCCTGGCGGGACCGTTTGTGTTGGGGATTAGTTCGGGGGCCAGCTTAGGGGTGGCCCTGGTGGTGTTAGTGGGCCAGGTGGGCCCCTGGAGTCGGGTGCTGGCGGCGAGTTTGGGGGCTGCCTTGGTGTTGGGATTGGTGATGCTGATGGCCGGGAAGGTTCGCAATCGGGAACGGCTGCTGTTGTTGGGGTTGATGTTTGGCTATGGGGTGAACGCTCTCGTGACGATTTTGCTGCATTTTAGTTCTCGGGAGCGGATTCAAGCTTATTTAACTTGGACGTTTGGTAGTTTTGCGGGGATTCCCTGGGAACGGATGCCGCTTTTTGTGGGGGTTGTGCTGTTGGGGTTGCTGTTGGCCCTTGGCTTGGCCAAGTCTCTGAATTTGTTGCTGTTGGGAGATATGGCGGCCATTGGCTTGGGATTACGGCTGCAACGGGTGCAATGGCTGACGCTGGTGAGTACGGCGATGTTGGCGGGAACGGTGACGGCGTTTTGTGGCCCGATTGCTTTTTTGGGGGTGGCGGTCCCTCATTTGGCTCGTTCTCTGTGGAATACGTCTAATCTGTTGCGGTTACTCCCAGGGGTGATGCTGTTGGGAGCGATGTTGGCTCTATTGGCGGATTGGCTGGCTCAGGTTCCCGGCCAGGATATTGTTTTACCGTTGAACGCGGTGACGGCGATGGTTGGGGCCCCGATTGTCACTCATGCCATTCTGCAACGGGGAGGAAATCTGGGCTAGTTAGGGGTAGGGTGAAATGACAGGTTAACCGATGTGGAAATCTATCTGTTGGTAGAGGGTACGTCCTAACTGGCGATAGATGATTGTGGCGGCGCGATTCAGCTAGATTGAGAATAATTTGATACAACTCTAAATTGAGTTACTTAGAGTTACAATTCTTAGTAGTAAATTGGTGCGTTTTATGGTTAGCAAAAGCCAAATTATGCGGGTTGCTGTAGTGGGGGCGATCGCCGCCTCGTTAAGCCTCGGTGCAAGGTCGGCACTAGGCAGTTCTCAGGCGCCGTTTAATCCCCCAAGTTATGAACAAAACCCCATTCCCTCTGACCTTGATACGGCAGAAGACTGGGAGACTGTCGGACGAGATGCGGCGGCGGTGGGGGACTATCACAATGCGGTGTTTGCCTTTAATAAGGCCATTGATTTAGCCCTTGGCAATGATCCAGAACTCTTTGAGTTGCGGGGTTGGACTCAGTATTTACAGCAAGATTACGATGCGGCGATCGCCGATTTGGCGGCGGCGGTAGACCTCTACCGCCAACGGGAACGTCATGAGGATTATCACAATGCTCAGCAGATGCGTGACTATGTGGTAACTCGCCAGTCTCAACAGCAACTATCGGGAAATCCCTTTCATCGTTAGTGGAAGTTTAATGCGGAAAAGGCTCCCTTGTCCCACCTCGGAGCGGACATCAATCTCCCCTTGATGAGCATCAATAATCCGCTGACACAGATGCAAACCTAAGCCGCTTCCAGAGCGTTTATGATCACCCTGGCGAAAGCGGGTAAAGAGACTGGCGTGATCGCTCTTATCAATGCCAATTCCCGTATCTTCAACTTCCAAAACTAACGCATCATTAGAACCCTCCAGTCGAGACAGCCGCACTTCAATTTTGCCCTGATCGGTGAACTTAATCGCATTGCCAATGAGGTTGACAAAGACACGATACAATTCCAGGCGATCGCCGACAAGCTCACAAATTCCTCCCTGAAAATCCCGAACCACCTCAAGCTGCTTATCTTGAGCAATGGGTGAGAGTTCGTCCAAAATTTCGTTCAGGGTTTCACAGAGATCAAAAGGAGCAAAGGTTAACTGTTTACGCCCCGCCTCATAGCGATAGACTTCTAAGAGCAAATTCACCATATCCAGCAGGTTATGATTACTGCGAATCATGGTGGACATTGCCTCATCCATCGACTCAGAAATCTCTCCAAACGCCTGCGATCGCATCAAATTGAGCATTCGATCCGCCGCCACCAGAGGAGTTCGTAAATCATGAGTTAGCCGCGAGACGAAATCCTCCCGTTCTCGGGCCATGCGATCGCGCTCATCGATGGTATGCTTCAAGCGCAGCAGCGATCGCACCCGCGCCTGTAACTCCTCCATCTCCACCGGCTTACGGATAAAGTCATCCGCTCCCACATCGAGTCCCTTAACCACACTTGACCCTTCATGAGCCGTAATTAACAAAATCGGAATATAGGGCAGATTATGCTCATTGCGAACTCGTCGAGTCACGTCATAACCATCCAGATTCGGCATCATCACATCCAAGAGAATCAAATCTGGGGGATTGCTTTCAATTTGTTCAAGGGCGGCAAATCCATCTTCAGCCAAATCAATGATATAGCCCTCCTCTTCAAGAATGGCTTGCACCAAAAATAAATTATCAGGAGAATCATCAACGGCTAAGATCCTGTCAATTTTAGGTTCAATCTTTGTCATATCAATCTGTAAGTTGAGTGTTAAGTTGACTAATCAAATTACTAAGAACCAGGGACTCAAACCCCCTACAGCTCTTAACCATAACTCGGAATTGCCTCCATCTAGGACGCTTGTTTCTTTAAAAAATGATAGGGTTCTCGTGGCTCATTCGGATAGGTATCCACCACAGAGCGAGGTAACTCCACTCGGAACGTAGAGCCATCACCCTGAGAACTTTCCACAGAAATACTCCCCTTCATCATTTTGACGAGGGAATCTACAATCGCCAACCCTAATCCAACACCACTATAGTTGCGAGCTAAGGAATTATCTAACTGCTCAAACGCCGCAAAAATGCGTTTTAAATGCTCTGGGGCCATGCCAATCCCCGTATCAGAAATGGCGATCGCTAATCGTTCCGGCGTCACTTCCCAAATCCGCACCGAGATTCTGCCCTCCTCCGTAAATTTGAGAGCATTGGCCAACAGATTCGAGACGACGCGGCGCACTCCCTGATGATCTTGAATAACGCGAGGATTCTCAACCTGAGCCTCAATCTTTAACTCCAGTCCCTTCTGTTCGCAAAGCCAGCGAGCATTCCCAGCAATCGACGTGACCAATTGAACCAAGTTAAATCCTTTGGGTCGCAGTTCAGAAGCTCCCGCCTCTAACTTCGAGCGTTCAATAATATCGTTAATAACCGACAATAGCTGTTTACCATTGTCAAAAATACATTGTAGAGTTTGAGTCTGAACTGGGGTTAAGGTGCTATTCTTTTTACGGAGTAGAAGTTGAGAAAAGCCAATAATCACATTGAGGGGCGTTCGTAACTCATGGGAAATCGTAGACAGAAACGCTGACTTCATGCGAGAGGCTTCAAGAATTGCCAAATGCTGACGGAGAATCTGCTCCCGTTGTCGTTTCAACTCCTGATGTTGTGCCGCAATCAAGCGACTTTGCTCACTAATCCGCGCTTCCAACTCCTGGCAATCGCCTCCTGGATGAGAAATATCGTGCTCCTCTCCCTGACTGACAAACGGACTCCCCGACGATCTAGAGGAGCGATCGCCTCGGCGGTAGCCGCGAAACAAAACCCGCCACATCATCGCCAGGCCCTCCGGGCTAAAATGCTGACGATCCACACAATCATCGGCCCCCGCCATCATCATCGTCGGCTGTAAATCCGCCTTAGCACTGACAACGACAATGGGGGTCTGAGGAAACTCCTCTCGTAGAGCCGTCAGAGTCCCCTGAGGATTAACGCGATCGCCATCGACAAGGATCCCCCCCAACATCGGCTCTCGGGGAAGCCAGTCCGTCGTCGGATACTCCTGAGTGAAACGAAGCTTTGGAGTCAGGTCTCCAGGATTTGGGGTCGCAAAGGCTCGTAAAGCATCTTTCGCTCCCGGATCCGTGTCAACATCAAAGCCGATCACAAGAATTGGGATTTTTCCATCTATCATGGGTCGTGGGAACAAAATATCCAGGGATGATATCTTTCAAAGGTCAATAAGGGGTATAATGCAAAGTTATAAATTTTTAGGCGATTTGTCCTCTATCTTGAGTAAGAGGTTCATGATTCAGAGGCGAAGCTGAGCCTAATTGCTGAAAATTCCAGCGGCAGAAACTCCTTCGATTCTGCCAGAGGCAATCCTCCTTCGCAACCCCATTTTCTCTAGATTCACTAGCAAACTCCACCAGGGTTTGCCCCTCCTCGCCCAGATGGGTTAGGGTCTAACCCATTCCCTTAGCCGCCATAACGTTCTGTAAAGCCTTTACATAAATAGTATGATTCGCACCGTATTGATCGAAGACCACGAACTGACTCGGGTTGGCATTCGAGCGGCCCTCGAGCAAACTGGCGTGATTAACATCGTTGGGGAAGCCTCCACCGGAAAACAAGGATTACAGATTCTCCGGGACACCCAGCCGGATGTGGCGGTTCTCGATATTGGTTTACCGGACATTGACGGCATTGAAATGCTGCAACAGTTTCGTCAGTCTCAGCAGGAGAATGCCGATTCCGTCAAAGTCTTGGTCCTAACCATGCACGACAACGAAGACGCAGTCCTAGCCGCCTTTGCCGCCGGGGCCGACTCCTACAGCATGAAAGATGCCAGTTTAGACCGTCTCCTAGAGGCGATTCAGCTCACCCATGAGGGCCACACCTGGATCGACCCCAACATTGCCCAAATCGTGCTACGACAGGCTCGTAAATCCCAGTCCGCCGCCTCCTCCGTGCAAGCCTCCCCCTCCGGAACCACTGTCTCCCTCGGAACCCCCGCCGCCGAGGTCACAGAGGTAGAAAACACGGATTTAAAGGAGGACTCCCGTAGTATCGACGGGGTAGACTCAGAAGTGCAGCAGTTGATGGAATCTGATCCCCTCACCAAACGGGAGTTAGAAATCCTCGAATTAATCGTGGGGGGCTGTAACAATGCCCAGATTGCCGAAAAACTCTATATCACCGTGGGAACCGTGAAAACCCACGTTCGGAGTATCCTCAACAAACTCTGTGTTGACGATCGCACCCAAGCCGCCGTGCGGGCCTTGCGCTCCGGTCTCGTCAACTAATCAGGATCATGCCAGCGAGGTTGACCCGGTTTTAACTGTAACTCCCAAGTTCCCAACTGGGGATCTTCCACCGTCAGGCGGCCACTCCAGAGGGGTTGATTCACATAGGGACTCTCTAAAACCGGGTTATCCGTCAAGGATTGTTTAACCCCATTAATACGTCGAATCCCCGCCCTCAACCTAGAGTCAGCGATGAGTTCGAGGCGATCGCCCTCAACGCTGCTATAAATGAGCTGTCCCGAGGCCGACAAGTTCTCGTCATTCACCTGCGTCTGAGCCAGGGCCGCCTCCACCTGCTCCAACGTCTCATACTCCGAGGCAGCTAGAACCTCCGTAATCCAGGCCGTATGGTTGCCCTGAGCCACCAGGGCCAAATGCTCATCAGCCTCCTCTAAGGGCATCTCCAAGCGAATCTCATCCCCCCAGGCCCAGGCACAAAGCCAGACTCCTTCAATCTCCCAGACATACCATGGGCCAATCCGCTGCGGTTCCCCATAGCCTTTGGGGATCACCAAATGAGACCGTCCCGGAACCCCCGCCGCCTCATCTTCTGGGGTAAGTCGCAACTGATAGAGGCTGACTCCTTTTTCCTGAAGATAGCGATCGCCCGGACTCTGGCCCGTCGCCAGAGGACTATGATAGGTTCCTCCCAAACTAATCACCGCATTGTCCCGGCCCCGAGGATCACGCACCACCAACTTATAGGTGGCATATTGAGCATTAATCGTCCCCTGCACCTGATAATTGCGTCCGGGAACTTGCAGAGTTCCTAAACTATAGTCAGGGGTCACATAGAAGGTTTCCCAAAATTGGTTGTCCTGATGATATCCGTAATAACTCGGATGACTGGCCCGCAGTTGAAAGGGTAGGGGGATCGTTTTCTGGGCCAGCGATCGCAACTGGGCCGGCGGGCGATAGCCACTGGTGGCCGCCAAAATCGCCAAACGAGAGGCTCCACGGTTCATTTGCCCGACAATACGCTCAATCCCCTGGGGATCATCCTCCCCCCACCAAATCCAAGCCAAGGCCGTCAAACCACTGTTCCAAGTCTGGCGATCAAAACCACGACTTTCGGCCCCCCCAGCGGTTCCCCAACTCAGCCGTAGGGCCATTTGAGTCGATAACCAATCCAACACCGCCCGAGCCAACTGTCGCCGTTCCGGGGTTTCGGCAAAGTCGTAGAGATTCAGCAACGCCCCAATACTATAGCCATAGTAGGTCGAGGAATGAAATTCCCCTTGGCCAATGGTGAGATATTTTGTCAGTTCTGCCCGAAGCCAGGCTTCATGAGTAGCCAAAAAATGGGGATGACTCACCGGGAAGCCGCTACCATCCATCATGGCCAACCCCGAGATATACTGTTGCCAAAGATGATTTTCCGTGCCACCCTGTCCCCATTGGAAGATACGCGGCGGTTGCAACATACTCCGATAAGCGTCGCGAACGTCCTCAGGTAACGAGTCTTGGAACAGGAAAAAGATCCGCACATCATAGACACTGCGGAAATGATATAACTCCGGTTTGCCCTCCTCCACACTCAACCAAACATCCCAAATCGGCTCCTGGGCCTCCTCGGGGGTGAGGCTAAGTTGAGCCAACATCGGCGGTAGGAGATACTTGTGGGGATCATAGATATCTCGGGCCCGCCACCACTGATCGAGTTCCTGAAGATCCGCATCAGCTACGGCTTCGCGTACTGCCAAACCCCGCGCCGCCACCCCACGCTCGATCGCCTCATTGGTGCGCCGGGCTTCCGTGAGAACCATCTCAGCGGTAGCCACGGGGGAGGGGGGCCGAAGCATCTCACAGCCGCTCAAACCCGGCAGCAGTAAGAGGAAACTTAGGGAAAGCCAACGATAGGTCACGGGTCCAATGGGGGAATCAGAGGGGATAGATCTACTGTCGATGCTCTCCCCTACCCTGTCAACACAACTAGGGACGAACCGGATGATTCGTCCCTTTAAATCTGGATGATGCTCATCCCCCTAGTCTACCGTCCAGGGAACTTCCTCTTGACGCTGATTGGCCTGATTGAGGATTTCCTGTTTGCGGCGAGCATAAACTTGCTCAAATGGCTCAACGGGTTGAGCAAACACTCCCGCTGATCGCATTCCCTGCTGTTCTGGGTTAATGACGTGTTTAATCAGAAAATCAATGGTTTGTTGTTTGATCCAACCGCGATCGACGATCACTTCTGAAAATTTCTTGCCCGTTACCTGTTGATCATAAGCCGCCACCTGGATTTGGGCGGGGGTAATTAGCCCAGCTTCGAGCAGGTACGCTCCTAGACGCTTGCGCCCCAAGCGGGATGTGGGTAAGCGGGTTTGGCTGACGGTCTGAGTTGAGTTATACATTATAATATTTTGTGTTCTTCAGTAATATCCGAATTGTGGCGGCGACTCGGCCGCAACGCTTTTACCCGAACGGGGAGTGTTAGCGGATTGGGCCATCAGCTAACCCCCCATAACCCTGATTGCAACGACCCGGTCGAGACCAAACTGCCCACGGCTCTAACTGGATTAGATGTCGTAGATTAACGTTTATCTCTGACACCCTGCCCCGATTCTAACAAATTTTTTTGCGTATATCTACGCAAGTTGTTAATTTATATTAAATAATCTGCGGGATTTACATCCGGAATCATTGGCCAAACATCTAGATTACTTCCAAGCAAAGTGGGCGATCGCCTCCTGTTGTTGGCCATACTCCCGCCAAGCGCGTTGGCAGGGTCGGCTTCCGGGGTCTAGATGGGCCTGCAAGAAGTGGGCGATCGCCTCGAGTATTAAGGTTCGTAAGGGAGCCTGGGGGACTGTGGCGGGTTCATCGAGGAACGAGACACTGGCGATCGCCTCAAAGGGATGGGCGATCGTAAAATGAGTTGCCCCCTCCAGTAACAGCAGATAACTATCCCCCCGGCCACCGGCGATCGCCTCATCAAACGTTCGCCGCACAGGAGTCGTCGGCTGGTCCCACTGCACCCCGTAGCGTCCGCCACTCTTCGCAATCACCCCATCCGCCGTTCCTCCCATCAACAGCAAGGGGAGGCGATCGGGTAGCGGTAGAATCGTTGCGGGGTCATAGCCTAACTGCTGGGCCGCCGCCGTATGGCCTCCATAACAAAAAGCGGCCTTCACCGGAGGAAAAAACTCAGGACTGGCACTTTCGATCGCCACCCGTCCCCCCGCCGAGTGGCCCCCGAGAACCAGGCGATCGAGATCCAGATGTCCCGCTAGCACCCCCTCCTCCTGCAACCGTTGCAACTCTGGCAATAGACTCTCCAGCACCGCCGCAGTCGGCTGAGATCCATAGACTTGGGGCATCAAAGCCGGCAAACTCACCCCCGGCGTTAACCCCACCAGCCCGGGGATATTCTCAGCCACCCAAGAGAACGTCACCACCACCAGCCCTCGCTGGGCCAAGCCAATAGCTAACCAGCGATACAAACAAGGCTCACAATTAACCCCATTGAAAAACACAACCACCGGAAAGGGCGATCGCCCCTCATCCACCGGCAACGTCAACCCAGCAAAGCCCTCCGGGACAACAGCGGGATAAAATACCTGTAAATGCACTGTGTCATAGGGAGCAGAGGCGTCGGGAACCCTGATCGCCCGGAATAAGGCACGGACTGGAGACGATGCAACTGACATAATCCAAAGATGAGTTGAGAGGGAGCGTTAACGTTTGTCGCCAGTATTCTTCACATCAACCACCTTACGCAACAGGTCATACCAGAACGATGCCCCCATGGAAATGGCAATCCCACTGATCAACCAACCCAGAAGCCGTTTCAGATAGAGCAGAGGATTGCCAATTTGTCGGTTAAGTCCGGGAATTTGCACCGACTCCTCAGGAGGAATCTGTTGTCGCCGAATCGACTCATTCCAGCCCAGAGGGAGCGACACATCATCGAGTTGGTTGCGTACATTCCGTTTCACCTCATCGAGGTTCTGCGTTCGTGCCACTTCTGTTTGAGCATAATCACTGATGGTCTCTCGTAACAGGGTATTTTGTGAGAGGCTATCCACCATAAAAAACGTATCGGCATTGGTGGCGATCGCAATCAAAAAGCCGATTAAAATGGCAATTCCTCGGGCATTCCGGCGATAGACCCCACTGGCGCGGGCCATAGACTGGTCAAACCAAGTTTCTAACTGAGTTTGTAAATCCTGAATTTCTTCCTCTAAACTGGCCTTGCGGGTGTCCATCTTCTCCGTTAAGGCCCTCAGGCTATTTTGTAGCGGTTCCGGCAAATCGGGAATGCGGTCAATCACCGCCTTAAACCCCTGATAGGTGGGACTACTTTTGTCCCTGAAGGCAGCTTCTAATTGTTGATAAATCTTCGGTTTATTTTGAACGAGATCGATTAGCTCATTCAACGTCGGTCGTAAAGTTTCTAAGATTCGCGGTTTTTCCGTGGGATTATAATAGCGGTCTTTGGCATACTTCAACTCATACAAAAAGAAGTTTTTAATCGTCTCGGGTTCCCGAATAAATTGCTCACAATAGCCAATATAGCCATTCAGACTATTTTCCATCCTATCAATCGTTGCCGCCAACGTAATGCCCCCATTAGCAAACTCTTGGCGGGTTTTATTCCAATCACGAGTCATCTGCCTAAGCCGTTCCGTCGCCAACCGTCGGGATTCAGGCTCTCGCAAATACTGTTCTTTTTTGAGTAATGCCGAGACTTGCCGCTCCTGAAATTTCTCCAAGCGCGAGACAGTCACGATCCGCCCAATTTCCGACATCTGAAAAGTTTTGAGAATCGTCGAGGCGAAGGTCTCCGGTGGAATATGGGAAGGGGCACTGGTATGATTGGTGAAGGGGTTTGTGAGCGTTGCCTTAGGGTTTCCTACCAGGCGATTCACAAAATTAAAAACCAAAGACACAACTCGATATAAACCCCCAATAATAGCATCAGAAGCCTGGCGATTTAATTGAGCAAGATTTCCTTTAGCTTCCTGATTTAAACTGCGAATTAAGGGATGAGAATAGAGGCGATCAGTCAAGACCTGAACCTGATCATTCCGCTCCTTTAACGTTGGATCAAATTTCTCTTTCCCCCCTCCCTCTAGCAACACACGAATTGAATTGCGAAGATGCTCAGCTCTCCATTGCAATAACGTTGTAATCAGTTCGTGAATCTCAGATGAGAGTAAGCTTAACGTCAGATAAATAAAGATAATACCAATGGCAATATCAACAACCAGCGGTAGATTCATAGTGAACTCCTAAGCAGCTCAGAGGGGTATCAACCATCCCCAGTCCAGGCAATTGGATCGTTCTTGACTAGAATGAGGGATGGAGCGATCGCAGCCAAAATTGACAAACCCGAATCGCTCAGTTCAGTCTAAAGGAAAGTTTGGCGATCGCAGCTGCCTCGTCACAAAATGTTGTCCGTCTTGCCATCATGCCGTCATCCTTATCTGGACCCGTGAACCCCCCGCCACGCTTTCGTCGTAGCCCAAACCTAGAATGGTTTTGCGCTCTGACCCTGCTGATTGCCGCCCTAACCCTCTTTCTCACCAACCTGGGCCTGGTAGCCTTGCGAGATTGGGATGAAGGCATCGTCGCCCAAGTGGCGCGAGAAATTTGGCAGAATCCGCAAAGCTGGTTACACCCAACCCTCCATGGTGACCCCTACCTCAACAAACCCCCCCTGGTTCATGGCTTAATCGCCCTGAGTTACCAGGTCTTTGGCATCGCCGACGAAGTCTCCGCCCGTTTTCCGGGAGCCATTCTCGGGGCACTTTCCGTGCCATTGCTTTATGTCGTCGGTCGAGAACTCTGGCCCCGGCAAGCCCCCGCCATCTGGGCCAGCCTAGCCTATATGACCTGGCTGCCCGTCGTACGCCACGGACGCCTCGCCATGCTAGAAGGGGCCATCCTCTGTTTTTGGCTTCTCTGGATTCTCTGTCTCCTGCGAACCCGTCGTAACCTCCAGTATTCCCTCGGCCTAGGTATCGCAGTGACCCTGGTGGGATTAACCAAAGGGGTGATGTTAGTGATCTTATTCGGGGCCTTGTCCCTAGGCTTCCTCCTCTGGGACACCCCCCGTCTCCTGAGCAGTACCTGGTTTTGGCTGGGGATTAGCTTGGGAGCCTTACCCCTTGCGGCCTGGTATCTAGCCCAATGGCAGTATTACGGTCAAGACTTCTTAGTCGAAAACCTACTCAATCAATCCGCCAGTCGCGTCTGGGACTCCGTGGAGGGAAACACCGGGCCACCCTGGTACTATCTCTTAGAACTCCTAAAATATGGCTTTCCCACCCTCATCTTCCTCCCCGCCGGCCTGAGACTGACCTGGCAAAACCAGACTCTGAGTTGGTCTCGCCTGATTTTAGTATGTGGAGGCGGCTACTTGGGGGCCATTTCTCTGATGGGAACTAAACTGCCCTGGTATATTCTGCCCCTCTATCCCATTCTGGCTCTGGCGGTGGGGGTGGTCTTTAGTGACATTTGGGACTATATGGAACGGCGAGGACAACCGAGCTATCATCCTCAGCCTATCTATCCGAAAGCTTGGTTTTGGTGCTTTGTGGTCATGGCACTGGCCACCTGGGCCGTCACCCTACTGCTGGGCTATTCCCTGACGGAAATTATGGATGTGCCTATCCTCTATTTGACGGTGACCTTTTTGGCCGCATCGGTGACACTCACCCTCAGCGCCATCCTCATCGCTAGGCGCAACCCTCATCTTCCCTCGGTCTTGATGTGGGGCTGGTTTGTAACGCTGATGGTGTTCGTTTGTTCCTTTGATTGGGTGTGGGAACTCAACGAAGACTATCCCGTGAAACCCGTGGCGGCGATGATTGCACAGGAAAGCCAAGGACAACCGGTCTATACGTCTCACCCCTACAATCGCCCCTCGTTGAACTTCTATGCCAATCGTCCTGTCATCAGTGCCAGTTTAGATCAACTGCATGAGTATTGGCATCGGGAGGTTCCCACCTGTCTATTACTCGATGATGAGAGTTTTGAGCAGCTTAACTTAGGGGACGATGACCTCGTGGCCATCACCGTCGATTGGATCTTAGCCTGTCATGTGGGCAAAGGGACTATTGCGGCCCCAATTCTTCAGGCCCCTGGGGAACCTCCTCTAAGTTGAGCTGGTACTCTGACGATTCGGAGACTTTTAGGGAGGCAAAGGTGAGACTCAGGGCGATCGCCCCCAAGAGTACAATCCATTTCACACCCCCCACATCTCTGAGCAATCGTGACAGGGGACGACTTTTGCGACGTAACACCTCTCCCGTCTTGAGACTGAGCCAGGGCGCTTGAGCCGATAGGGGATCTCGGACATAATGCCCACTCCAACAGACCACGAGGTGAGTTTGACAGGAGGGACAGGTGTACAGCCCATTGAGAAGTTTTCCGGGGGGAACTCGATTACGATGATGACAAATCGGGCAAGTGAGGGAGTGGGTGTCAGATAGCGGGGCGCTCATAACCTTAAGACATCAATAGAGGTTAAAGGACTGGCATGGTCAGGGATACAGCAGAGCTATGTCTCAACCCTTGTCAATTCAGTGGTCGGGAGGCTACTTCTTAATGTAATACGATTTTTTAGTCAGGGGACAGCGCCACCCCGGTCTCCAAATTGGCTTAATGTCCCACAAAAGCTAAGACAGGCTAGGAATTATGGCAATTTTGCCGGATTTAGGGCTTCGCAAAACTTAAACATGAACGGTCAAATTTTCAGTTCCTGTCTCAAAATTGCCCCTGGGTGATTCTGTCGTCTCTCCCTTCACCAATGGCCTCATCGTCTGTTACATCCGATTCTGCCCCCGATCCGGTGCAAGCGGGGATTGAGGAACTGCGCCAGTGGCTGGGCGATCGCCTACAACTGGGCTGGGCTACCCCCCCAAGTTCCCAAGAGTGGGCCATCATTACTGCCCATATGGTGGATGCCAAAGCCCCGGGATTGGCCCGACGACTGCGATCGCTCGCAGCCTTAGCTCAGCAGGGGTTTCCCCCGCTCTTCTTTGAGGAATTGGGGAAGCTGTGGCTCTTGCTTGAGAGCTATGAGAACTTAGCTGCACTGCCCCCAGCCTTAGCCCAAGAGGTGCGATCGCAACTGGGGCAGACCCAGAAAAAAGCCCAATTACAGCAACGTCCCGGCTTGCCAGACCTCTGGATTGTCCTCGGGCGAGTTCGCGATGCTGAAAGCACCGGCGCAACGACCCTCAAGCGACAACGCACCTGGCTTTGGGGACAACAGCAGCAAACCTTTGCCCTATTACTTGACTACGTTCACCATCGTCAATCTCTCCCCGATGACAAACCCCCTGGTAGTAGTTGGACGGGGGAAGTCGTCTTCTACGATGGGGCCCTGCGGCAACGGGCGCTGCTGAAACAGGCGCAACGAGTCCCCACTCCCAAACTTCACTTGAGAGCCTATCCCTGCCTTGAGGAGGGACTGAATGCCTATGCCCAGACCCTGGCCCAAAATCCCTGGTGCGATCGCATCCCCCTCAGCCTCCATCAAATCCAACCCCTCAACGCCGGACGCCAACTGCGGGACAGCAGCGGTCAATCTCTACCCCTCTCCCCAGACTTTCAACAAGGCTGGCAACTGATGGCCCTCAGTGGCGGCCAACCCCTCAGCCTATTTGGTGAATGGGATGGTTGTTCTTATCTGCCCCTGGCAGTTATCTCCCCAGAACGCTTGGTCAGTTTTTCCTCATGCCTCAGGAGTTGTGATCCGGCTTAAGGTCAGGCGGTCTAACTTCGATATAGTGAAGCTTGTGTAGATGTTCGATGTTCCAATGGTCTGAAACTCCTCCTGGAGGAGAATAACCGGGTCTATGACATCTTTGGACAACTCGTCTTGAATTTCAATTGACATTAAATTTTCTTTAAAATCAGACTCATGACTGATAATGCTCCTAATCCTCAACCGACGAACTGGCACGCCCTAACGATTGAAAACACCGCCCAAAAACTGGGAGTTAATCCTAAGGTTGGTTTAACTCAATCCGAATTTGAAAAACGCCAAGCTCAATTTGGCTTGAATCGCATTGAGGGCAAAGCCGGAAAAAGTCCTTTTATCAGATTCCTAGAGCAGTTTAATCAACCCTTGCTCTATATTTTGATTATTGCTGGCGCCATTAAATTCTTGTTAGAAGGATGGACAAGTGCCAATGGCTGGGTCATTTGGGGGGTTGTTCTCATCAATGCCATTGTTAGTTTTGTCCAAGAAACCAAAGCGGAAAATGCCATTGCCGCGCTCTCTTCCTCCATTGAAACAGAAGCCACCCTCTATCGCGACGGGGAAAAACGACAAGTTCCTTCCACGGAGATCGTACCGGGAGATTTAGTCATCCTCACCTCTGGCGATAAAGTCCCGGCCGATCTGCGTCTCGTGGAGACAAAAAACCTACAAGTCAACGAATCCGGGTTAACAGGAGAGTCCACCGCCGTCGAGAAACAGACTCAACCCGTGGCCGAGAAAGCCCCCCTAGGCGATCGCAGTAGTATGGCCTATGCCGGCAGCTTCGTCACCTCCGGTCAGGGCTTGGGTCGGGTGGTGGCGATCGCCAAAGACACGGAAACCGGGCGTATCTCCCAATTGATGGAGAAACAAACGAACCTCATCACCCCCCTAACCCGGAAATTTGACAAATTCAGCCGCCAACTGCTCTATATCATCCTCGGGGTGGCCACCTTCACCCTAGCGGTCGGCTTGGCCTATGCTGACGACCTAACAGCCGAAAGCATCAACGAAGTCTTTGAAGCCACCATCGCCCTAGCTGTCAGTGCCATCCCAGAAGGACTCCCCGCCGTGGTCACGGTGGCCCTGGCCATTGGTGTGTCTCGCATGGCCAGTCGCCATGCCATTATCCGCAAGTTGCCAGCGGTGGAAACCCTGGGGAGTGCCACGGTCATCTGTTCCGATAAAACTGGAACCCTGACGGAAAACCAGATGACTGTGCAACAAATCTATGCCGGAGGGCAAGCCTATCAGGTTCTCGGAACGGGCTACACCCCCGAGGGAGACATTTGTCAAGAGAATCAAGCCATTGATTTAGAGCAACATCCCGGCCTCAAAGATTGTCTACGAGGGGGATTGCTCTGTAATGACTCCCATTTAAGCCAAGAGGACAACCTCTGGAACGTCGTGGGAGACCCCACTGAGGGGGCATTACTGGTGAGCGGTCGTAAAGCCGGATTTACCCTGGCCCAACTCAATGAGGAATTGCCCCGTCAGGATGTCATTCCCTTTGAATCTGAGTATCAATACATGGCGACGCTGCATCAGGGGCAAAACCCCAGCGACGCTGTCATTTATATGAAGGGGTCTGTCGAGGCGATCGTCTCTCGTTGCCACCAGATGCTAGATGCCCAAGGACAGCCCCAGCCCATCGACGGGAAAGAGATTCATCATCAAGCCGAAACCATGGCCAGTTCCGGCTTACGAGTTTTAGCCCTGGCTCGTAAAACCCCGTCCCGGCCTCAGTTGGACCATGAGGATGTAACTGAGGGATTAATCTTCCTCGGCTTACAGGGCATGATTGACCCACCCCGTCAGGAGGCCATCCGGGCAGTAGAAGCCTGTAAACACGCCGGCATTCGCGTCAAAATGATTACCGGAGACCATAAAGTGACCGCCAGTGCGATCGCCGCCCAAATGCGCCTGAAACGCACAGGAGAGGTCATCGCCTTCACCGGGGCGGAACTCGGAGAGATGGCTCAAGATGATTTTGTCCGGGCCGCCGAAGAGGGGGTGGTCTTTGCCCGCGTCGCTCCAGAACAAAAACTGCGCCTTGTCGAAGCCCTACAATCCCAAGGGGATATCGTGGCCATGACGGGAGATGGGGTCAATGATGCCCCCGCCCTCAAACAAGCGGATATTGGGGTCGCCATGGGGCAAACGGGGACGGAAGTGGCGAAAGAAGCCTCCGACATGGTGCTGACCGATGATAACTTCGCCTCTATCGAGGCCGCCGTGGAAGAAGGGCGCACCGTCTATCGCAACTTAATTAAGGCGATCGCCTTTATCCTGCCCGTCAATGGCGGGGAATCCATGACCATTGTCATCAGCGTTCTGCTCGATCGCCTGTTGCCGATTCTCTCCCTGCAAGTGTTGTGGCTCAACATGATCAACTCCATCGCCATGACCGTTCCTCTGGCCTTTGAACCCAAATCTAAGCAGGTGATGGAACAGCCGCCCCTGTCCCCAAATCGTCCCCTGTTAAACAAACGCCTCCTACAGCGGATTCTGCTGATTTCCCTGTTTAACTGGATTCTGATTTTTGGCGTATTTGAGTGGGTGCAAGGCTGGGAACAAGGCCCAGAGGGAGACACCGAAGCCCTCGCCCGTACCATGGCGATTCAAGCCCTAGTCTTTGGCCGTGTCTTCTACCTCATCAGCTTGAGTCAAATTGGCCTTACCCTCGGCCAGAAACTGCAAGGCCAAGACGTGGAGGTGGCCAAAGCCCCGGTCGTTTGGATTGGCATCGCCGTGACCATGGTGTTACAGATTCTCTTTAGTCAAGTGGACTTTATGAATACTCTCTTCTCCACGGCCCCGTTAAATCTAGAACAATGGGGTATCTGTCTCCTCGTCGGCTTACCGATGATTCTCGTGGCAGCCTTAGCCAACCGCATCGATCCTCCCAACCAACTGAGCCAATAGCTACAACAAAAGGGGCGGCCATCCCGGCCGCCCCTGAGATGAGTCTGGCGTTAACCCTAAACGGGCCTAAAAACGACTGGGATCGAGTTGAGGATTCTCAGGAGAAGGACTTGGCGAAGAGCCTCGGAAGTTTTGCAATTGTCCCCCAGTTCCCCCATCGGTTGGGGCTAAGAAGGGACGTAAATCGATCCAATTCGAGGAGGTGCGTTGGCGGCTCGGTTGCGACGAGCGACGACCCCCGAGACCTTCAGGAAGTTCGATTCCCAACAGTCCCTCAACGATTTCTACCCCATCACTCCCAGTTAGGGCCGTCACGCCATCGGTGGAGGTTCCAGAATCCGCCAGAACAATGTTCTCAAACACCAAATCGCGAGTTTGTCGGGGATCTTGTCCGGGAGGAACCGTCAGAACAATGCGACAACTGTTATTTTCCTGAGTGGTCACACAAACCACGTCATAGCCGTTTTCAACGTTGGTTCCTAACTCCAATAGGCCATCAGGACGATAGGATTCCAGACGACGGCTAATTTCGTTGCAACGACGTTCGGGGGTCCAGCCTCCCCCTAAGGCGGTGGGCGTGGCCCACGCATAGCCTTGCCCGCCCTGACCGTCGGGATGGTACATCACCGTGTACTCACCATTGACATTGCGACAGGAAAAACGGACATCATCCGCCACAGGGTCTGTGGGTTCCGTGGGGCTGGTTTCTTCGGGTGGAATTTCTGGGAGTTGGGCCACTGCCCCGGGGGCCATGGCGATCGCTAACCCCACTGCGCCCGCGACGGCAAACCAGCGGGGAGAGTGAGTCAAGTAAAAATTGGATAACATAGTGGTTCAACTCTAAATGTCATGTAATTTTGAAAATTTCATCGCCTGCCGTAGATTCCGGCAACTCCCCCAAGTTGGACGGAGACCACGCAGCAACATCGGAATGCTATTTAATTTAGACGCAGGGGCCACCCGAAAAGTTGCCCGGGCGGCCAATTGCCTTAACAACTGTGCCCTGCTTGACAAAAATTCATCTTTCCCTGTTACCATCGGAAGGTTAACATTCCGCAATCATAATTTATAAAGAAGCATATGACTGCAATTGCTTCAGATCCAAAGCCTATCACGACGGTTCCCAAGGAATTTCTCGGTCCACCGGCAGGAGTCTTCAATCCCACGGTTCTGCTGATGTTGGGGGCAACAGGCTTGGTCGTTCTGTCCGTGTGTGGCTATTGGATGTGGGAGATCCCCCATTGGTGTTGTTTCCTGATGAATGTCACGGCTCTTCACATGGCAGGTACGGTCATTCATGATGCCTCTCATCATGTGGGCCATCGCAACAAGCTCGCCAACGCCATACTCGGCCATAGTAGCGCCCTGATGTTGGGGTTCGCGTTCCCGGTTTTTACACGAGTTCATATGCAGCATCACGCCAACGTCAATGATCCCGAAAATGACCCGGATCATTTTGTCTCCACCGGGGGCCCCCTATGGATGATTGCGGCGCGATTTTTCTATCATGAGATTTTCTTCTTCAAACGCCGACTCTGGCGCAATAACGAACTACTCGAATGGTTCCTCAGTCGTCTGTTCCTGATTGCTGTGGTGGGAATCTCTATTCAATTTGGCTTTGTCGGCTATATCCTCAACTACTGGTTCTCAGCGGCGTTGGTGGTGGGGTTAGCCTTGGGCTTATTCTTTGACTATTTGCCTCATCGCCCCTTTCAGGAGCGCGATCGCTGGCTCAATGCCCGAGTTTACCCGAGTCCCCTACTCAACATCCTGATTTTGGGACAAAATTACCACCTGATTCATCACCTCTGGCCCTCCGTGCCTTGGTATAGCTATCAAGGAGCCTATTACGCCACCAAACCTCTGTTGGATGAAAAAGGCTGTGAACAGTCCTTGGGGATTTTCTGCGAGGGGAAAAGCTTTTTTAGCTTCCTCTATGACGTGTTTCTGGGCATCCGCGTCCACTAATCCTCGGCCTTGCTCCCCGAATACGGTTTTCTGGTCTGCTTGGCTACCTCCATAAATTGTTACAATCTGTGAAGGACTCTCACACAGAAGGCAATCTATGGATGTCAAAACCATTTCCCCGCCCCAAACCCCCCCAGATCTATCGGGAGATCTCAATCTCCAGGATCCTGTCCTAGAGGGGGATTTTGATGATGATGGTAAAGGACTTCGCTACGACCCCGAGATGGTGGCTAACCGCTATCGGGGCCGGTTTTGGCATGTTGCCGGACGGCTATTTGACATTGTTTTCCCCTTTCTGCGCTTTTTTCTGGGTCTCTGGTGGGACCGCCGGACGGGTTCGGTTGCCAAAAATCAGCGGCGGCGGGCCGTCAAAATGCGGGAGATTCTGACTAAGTTGGGACCGGCCTATATCAAAATTGGTCAGGCCTTATCGACTCGTCCGGATTTAGTCCCACCTCTGTACTTAGAGGAACTTAGCCAACTCCAGGATCAACTTCCCCCCTTCCCCAATGAGGTGGCGTTCCGGTTCATTGAAGAAGAACTGGGCGCTCCCCCGAGTGAGATTTACGCTGAACTCTCGGATAATCCGGTGGCGGCGGCTTCTCTGGGACAGGTGTATAAGGGAAAATTAAAAACTGGGGAACTGGTTGCGGTTAAGGTCCAACGGCCGGATTTACTGGAACGGGTTGCCCTTGATATTTATCTGCTGCGCAATCTCGCGACCTGGATTCAGGCTCGGGTGAAACGCCTACGCAGTGACTTGGTGGCAATTCTCGATGAGTTTGCGGCTCGCATTTTTGAGGAGATGGACTATAGCCATGAAGCTCAGAATGCGGAACGGTTCGCTCGTCTGTATGGCCATCTGCGAGATATCTATGTTCCCAGAATTTATGAGGACTATACCCGTCGCCGCGTCTTGACGATGGAGTGGATCTCGGGAACTAAACTGACGAATTTAGAGGCGATCGCCAAAGAGGGGATTGATGCCCGTTATCTGATTGAAGTGGGGGTGCAATGTTCTCTACGACAATTGTTAGAACATGGCTTTTTCCACGCTGATCCGCATCCGGGCAACTTATTAGCCATGAGCGATGGCAAGTTGGCATATTTGGACTTCGGCATGATGAGCGAGGTCAAACCCTACCAACGCTATGGTCTAATTGAAGCGGTGGTGCATTTGGTTAACCGTGACTTCGAGGGCTTAGCTCGTGACTATGTGAAGCTGGAATTTCTCTCGGAGGATACGGATCTAACCCCGATTATTCCCGCTTTAGCCTCGGTGTTTAATGATGCCCTCGGGGCGAGTGTGGCGGAACTGAACTTCAAGAGTATCACGGATCAACTCTCGGAGTTGATGTATGAATATCCCTTTAAGGTTCCCGCGTATTATGCGTTGATTATTCGCTCTTTGGTGACGTTAGAAGGGATTGCTATCAATGTTGATCCTGAGTTTAAGGTCTTGAGTAAAGCCTATCCCTACGTAGCGAAGCGGCTGCTCACAGACCCTTCACCGGAGTTGCGGAACTCGTTACGAGAGTTACTGTTTAAGGATGATCGCTTCCGTTGGAATCGCTTAGAGAATCTGCTCAAAAATGCTAAGGGCAGTGAGGATTATGATCTGGCGAATGCTTTAAATCAAGCTCTCGATTTCTTGTTTTCAGAACGTGGGGAATTTATCCGCGATCGCCTGGTGAATGAAATTGTCAAGAATGTCGATCTCCTCTCTCAAGATGCGGTTCAAAACACCAACGCGGCTCTGAGCGAATGGCTGGGGTTAACCGGTGGTAAAAACGGTAAGGGGCCCTCGACGGGCAATCGTCTAAAAAGCCAGCCAATGTCAGAACAGGATCGGCAAAATCTCGAACATATCAAACGCATCTGGGCGATTCTTCAGGATACCCCAGGTTTTGACCCGATGAAGTTGGTGCGTCTGGTGCCTGGCTTGGTGGCAAAACCGGAAACTCAACAAATGGGACAGGAAATTGTCAGTAGTTTAGCTCAACGGGCGGTGGCACGGTTAATTCGTAATTTTGTATTAACCCGAGAACCAATTCCTGCGTCGTCGGGGCCCATCGTTCCCCGAGAACGCCGCCTTCCCCCGAGCAATTAAGGATATTCAACAGGTTTTGGGCAACCACAAGGGATTGCCCATACCTGTATTTTGGGCAACCACAAGGGGTTGCCTATTCGGTATCCTTGGAGCCTTGAACACCGCGCATAATGCGAGAGAGTTCAGATTTTTCATTGACAGAGACGCGAGAGGGAGAGCCACTGATAATCCCTTCATATTCGCGGAAAGACCCTTTAATATCAGGGCCATTGGCACTAATAGTATATTCTCGAATCCCGGTGTCATGCCAAGATCCTCTCATTTTGAAGACGTTTAAGGCCCGAGACATCTGACCACGAATTTCCACATACTGCAACATGAGAATAGTGTCGGTAATAGTGGAAATATGGGAATCGGTGATGGAATGAGATCCCATAAATTGGTCTGTGGTGTTCGTGAAGAAGCCGGTGATTTCTTCTTGTTTGGCATACCCCGTTACCCCAATCACAAATTGGCGGAAGGCATTGTTACTCACCCCTCGGGCCAAGGCGGAGAGGGAGTCAATGGCAATCCGGGAGGGTTTGAAGTCCACAATCTCGGTTTTGATGATTTGCAGATGGTCTTCCAATCCAGCGGATTCGGGATAGGCGCAGAGGATTTTCATCAGTCCCCGCCGTTCCATTTCCTCGAAGTCAATCCCCCAGGAATAGGCATTCCGCAGCAATTGGGCCCGGGATTCTTCGTAAGCAAAAAGAATGGCTCGTTCCCCTTTAAGACAGCCTTCCTCGGTAAACTTACTCACCAAGAGCGTTTTACCGGTTCCGGTGGCCCCGGTGGCTAGAATAATCGAGTCTTTGAAGAATCCACCGCCGCACATTTCGTCTAGGGTTTTCACTCCTGACGAGACTCGTACGTTGGAGGAACGCTGAGTCAGGCGCATGGCCCCGAGGGGGAAGATGTTAATACCGTTATTGGTCATGGTAAAGGGATATTCTCCCTTCATGTGAGTGGTTCCCCGCAGTTTGAGGATTTCAATGGTCCGGCGGCGGCGTTCCCCTTCTAGGACGTTACGGACAATGACCACGTTATCGGAGACGAACTCCTCGACGCCAAAGCGGGCCACCGCGCCATATTCTTCTAGGCGTTCGGTGGTCATGACGGTGGTGGCGTTGAGTTGTTTGAGTCGGGCCACGAGGCGAAAAATCTCTCGCCGCACCACGGGGGCCGCGTCATATTGTTGGAAGACGGCGGTGACGGAGTCAATGGAGACCCGTTTGGCTTTATATTTGCGGATACCGTATTGGATGCGCTCGATTAAGGCGGAGAGATCAAAGTTCCCGACGACATCCTGACCTTCGGGATCGGGGGAGGCGTCGAGAATAAACAGTTTTCCTTCATCGACGAGTCCTTGGAGATCCCAACCAAAACTTTGAGCGTTTTTGATTAGGTCAGCCGGGGACTCTTCAAAGGTGACGAAGACTCCTGGCTCGTTGAAATAGGTTATTCCATTGTAGAGAAATTGAACGGTGAAGAGTGTTTTCCCCGTTCCTGAGGTTCCACTGACTAGGGTAGTTCGACCCGCTGGGAGTCCCCCGTGGCTGATGTCATCGAACCCCTCAATCATGGTTCGGATTTTATGAACCCCTTGCAGGTTACGGGGATTTTCCTGTTCGGTTTGACTGTCCATGGTGGTTTTGAACTGCTAGGGCGTGAACGTACAGGTACGGGAGTTGGGTATCCTAGTGTAAACTGTCGCCAGACTACTCTGGCATTTGAGGGTCGCGATCGTACAATTCCTCGTAGAGTAAGTCTAGGCCAATGAGAACTTTCTCCCGATCTGAGAGGTCACCGATGATCTTGCGGACGGGGGGGGGCAGAATTTTCGCCAGGGTTGGTGTGGCTAGGATCTTATCTTCTTCTGCCAGTTGCGGGTTTTTGAGCACGTCAATGACCTTGAGAGCATAGACTCCCTGAAATTCTCGTTCGAGAAGGTCATTTAGGGTTTTGAGCGCCCGTACGGAGTTGGCTGTATTTCCGGCAACGTAGAGTTTTAAGACGTAGGTTTTTTTGGGAGGCGTCATAATTCCCTGGGAATTGAACGACGATACATCTCGCACAGGTGGGCGATCGCATCAATTAAGGTCAATCGATAGTCTAGCAGGATTTCTTCACTCCTTCCCTCCAACTTGAGTTGTTTGGAAAATTCATCCATTAACTCCATGTGGATCTCGACGATATGGGTCACAGAAATATCGGCAAAGAAGGCAATGTTCACTAACTCATCTAAAATTGGATTGATATTCACCTCATGGGAGAAGTAGTCGAGTACGATCTCTCGATAGAGCTTTTGAAGGTCTTGAAGTACAGCTTGCTGTTCCTCCTGAGGTAGATTTCGTAAAAATAGCTCAGGGTTTCGTTTATAGTACACGCCTAAGTATCCCAGACGTTCTCGCAGTTTGTCTGTGAGCCGCCGCTGCTTTTTCATCAAAAACTCTTTGGCATGACTGACAACCTCAGGCTTCAGACGTTTCCGTTGAGGAAAGTTTGGGTCATTAGACAGCGTCAAAAATTGCTCAACGGCTTCATGAATTCCTTCGGCAATCTTATCGTCAGATGAATCGACG
>SMDP01000309.1 GCA_012911965.1 Geitlerinema sp. P-1104 | reverse complement strand
TCCACCTGGGACAAATTCACTCCGGCAAACTGGCGTACCCCTTGCTGGTACTGTTTCCAGAACTCATCAGCCGAGGCCACCTCCGAGGCCCTGTCCGGGGCCACCGACTCAGACGTACTCTCAGACGGATCACTCTCCCCCGTCTCCCGTGATGCTTTGACAACTCCCTGAAGCATCCCCGTGGCGACTCCCGTTCCCAGGTTCTCTAGATTGGCCAAGGCTCTGGCCACCTGAGTCGATAAGCTGCTGATTTGTTGCTGAAGTTCCGCCACCGCCACCATCGGCTGTTGGGTTTGAGCTTGTAACTGTTGCAGTTGCTCCTGAACCGCTAATAAATCCTCATTAGCTGTTGTTTGCACCTCGTCAGGAGTCAAGCTAGCCTCATCTCGCACTCGGGACAGCTCATCCTCAAACTGACGTTCAACCTCCAGACGGGTTTCCACCACGCGATCGCCCAAACTGCGTTCGAGTTCTTCCTCATGGCGTTGACGATTGACAAAATTCATTATCAATGCTAAAGCAAGAGGGGCCGAGACATAAATTAACTGTTGAAAGGCCAACCCAGCCACAGTTCCCAACACTGCTCCGATGAGGGATATCCCCTCCACAGAATCCAGCCAGGTTGAATTTGAGGGTTTCCGTGTCATCTGTCTGATGCTCCTGTCCGATGGTGAGGTCTTTATTGGGCTTGTTGTTGGGCGTATTGTAAGTTGTCCTGATAGGACTCAGCCCGATCTTGAGCCACCTCATATTGAGGATGGTCTTCGGGAACTGCCTGCATTTGGGCGATCGCCGTTTGCCAGAGTTCAGCAATTTCCTGCCACTCCTCAGCCGACTGGGCCGCCTGAGTTTTTTCCGAGGCTTCAATCGCCGCACTAACAGCCAGGGCAAAGGGATCAACAGCCGTCTCCCCTTGCGGTTCATCAGGGGCCGCTGTCTCGGGTTCGGCCTCAGCCTCAGCTTCAGTCTCCGAGTCGTCTAAAGGAGAGGTAAACTCCAGATTTCCCTCAGCATCCCGCTCAAAGAACGGCAGTCCTTCCAGGAGTTCCGGGCGACTGGTGTAAACATAATAGCCCCCCCCTAGAATCAATAACACCAAGACCGCCAAGACTGCCGCGATGGTCACGCCCGGTTTCTTTTTCTCCGCCGCTGCCGCGTCCTCCTCAGCCTCCTCGTCATCGTCCTGTTCGCCGTCTTCCCCCTCCTCGTAGTCGTCCTCATAGAGGTCATCATCATACTGATCACCGATTTCGTCCTCAAACCGTTGATCTAAGCCCTCATCGAGAAACGAATCTGCTCCCATGGGGGGATCGGGGAAATCCGTATCAGAAATAGCAGAGGGATCCTCATGGTCATCCAGTTCCAAATCGGCATCATCGCCCTCCTCATCAAAGGGGTTGGTATCGGCAAAAACAATCTCATCTTGCCAAACGGGGGTTTCCTGCCCCACCTGCCGGCCATAGACTTTGACCCGATCAACCCCCTCGACTTGCAGCTTCGCCATGCCATCACGGACAAACTCAACGGTTTTACCCTGGTGAGGGACGACATTGCCTTCGAGAAGCACTTGTAAACAGCGATCCTTGAGGGATGCTTTGACGGAAATCCCTTTCGCTTGGGTGGAGCGATTCATGAGGGCGGCGATCGCCTTGGGATCGCCTTGTTTCGCTTGCTTGAGTAACTTACCGGGGGTTGCGCTCATAAGAGATTGCGATCAAACGCGGAATGGACAGCAGAGAGGACAGCTAGAGGCAGAACGGCTCGGAAAGGATGGAGCGGGCAACAGAACCCTTACCCCAATGCCATGTTGATTTAATCATATCCTCTCTCCTCCTGCATCGACGACGAGAACTCAGTTAACAGCTAGTTTTACAAGGTCGACTCGTCAACTATGATGATAGGAATTAGATTTCAGGAGCGATCGCCCTCCTGATTGATTTCTGTTATCGCCCCGGGCCGTTTTGCTGTTCACCACTCATCTTCCACGATAAATCCTATGGTTACTGGCTACGTTTCTCTAGTTCTCCATGCCCATCTTCCCTTCGTCAGACACCCCGAGAGTGACTACGTCCTAGAGGAAGAATGGCTCTATGAAGCCATCACCGAAACCTATATCCCCCTGCTGCGAGTCTTTGAGGGACTCAAACAAGATGGCATCGACTTTAAGATGACCATGAGCATGACCCCTCCCCTGGTGTCCATGCTACGAGATCCCCTCTTGCAAGAACGCTATGATGCTCACCTGGCCTTACTCCAAGACCTCGTAGAGAAGGAAATCGTCCATAACGAGCATAATGGTCACCTGCGCTATCTCGCAGAACATTACGCCACAGAATTTGCCGAAACTCGCAAAACCTGGGAAAAATACCAGGGCGACCTGGTGCTGGCCTTCAAGCAATTCCTCGATAGCAACAACTTAGAAATCATCACCTGTGGCGCCACTCACGGCTATTTGCCCTTGATGAAGATGTATCCCCAGGCGGTCTGGGCCCAGGTGAAAGTGGCCGCTGAGCATTACGAGGAAACCTTCGGCCGGCCTCCCAGTGGCATTTGGCTGCCCGAATGTGCCTATTTTGAGGGCTTGGAACGCATGATTGCCGATGCGGGCCTACGCTATTTCCTCACGGATGGTCATGGGATTCTTTACGCTCGCCCTCGACCCCGTTTTGGCACCTATGCTCCCATCTTCACCGAAAGCGGGGTCGCAGTGTTTGCCCGCGATCATGAATCCTCACAACAAGTCTGGTCGTCAGAAGTCGGATATCCCGGTGCGCCAGAATATCGGGAGTTCTATAAGGACTTGGGTTGGGAGGCTGAGTATGAGTACATCAAGCCCTACATCATGCCCAACGGCCAACGGAAAAACACGGGCATCAAGTACCACAAAATCACGGGACGGGGGCTAGATTTAAGTCAAAAAGCCCTCTATGACCCCTATTGGGCCCGGGAGAAGGCGGCGGAACACGCCTCGAACTTCATGTTTAACCGGGAACGCCAAGTCTCACACCTCCACGGCATTATGGGCCGTCCGCCGATTGTGGTCTCTCCCTATGATGCGGAGTTATTTGGTCACTGGTGGTATGAGGGTCCCTGGTTTATCGACTACCTATTCCGCAAGTCTTGGTATGACCAAAATACCTATGACATGACCCACTTGGCGGATTACTTGCGCCTGGAACCCAATCAGCAAGTTTGTAAACCCTCCCAGTCGAGTTGGGGCTTCCGGGGTTTCCATGAATACTGGCTCAATGATACCAATGCCTGGGTTTACCCCCACTTACACAAGGCCACGGAACGGATGATTGAACTGAGTAAGCGGGAACCGGCGGATGAGTTGGAATGGCGGGCCCTCAACCAAGCGGCCCGAGAACTCCTGTTGGCACAATCGTCAGACTGGGCCTTTATCATGCGCACGGGAACTATGGTTCCCTATGCTGTTCGCCGCACTCGCTCCCATTTGATGCGCTTCCACAAAATCTATGATGATGTCCAAGTCGGCAAGATTGATTCCGGCTGGATTGAGAAAGTTGAGGCGATCGATAATATCTTCCCGAGCATCAATTATCGGGTCTATCGTCCGTTGTAGGTGGAAGGCAGTATAGGCAGTAGGCAGTAGGCAGTAGAAAAGACGTAGGGGCACACCCTTGTGGTTGCCCTCGGCAGTAGGCAGTAGGCAGT
>SMDP01000308.1 GCA_012911965.1 Geitlerinema sp. P-1104 | reverse complement strand
GGCTAAAGCCGCACGAGTCGCTTTTCCACCCCGATCTAAAGAGTCGGGGCTATCAAGCTCCCAAGCTTTTATCGTATATTCTTGTTGATAATCTTTGTCAACACTTATGCTAAAGTAGTTCGAGATCATTGCACAGAGAGAGAGTTCCGATGACATCAACCCCCGACTCCAGCGCCATTGCCCCCCGTCTCGGTCAATGGCTAGAGGACTATAACGAAATCGCCACCATCCTGCCCGTCTTGGCCGGTTTACTAGCCACGAGTCGCCTACGGTTACGGGGGGCCCAAGCCCTCCTGGTCAACCTACTCATCGCCGCCTTAGTGCGGCAAGTTCTGGGGAACCTCAAACAACAAGGACAATCCCTAACCCCCGCCGAGGCCCCCAACGGCGACTCGACCCCCAACGGTCATGCCACGGCCGCGTCCCAAGACCCCGAAGACTACACCATCGTTCATTCAGTCCCCGGGCGGATTCGCTTGCGGATTCCCCGCTTGCGAACCGATGCCATCTACGCCAAACGCCTACAAGCCCTCTTAGTTGAAGATGCCCGGGTCAAATCCGCCCGCGTTAATCGAGCGGCCGCCTCCTTAGCCCTACAATATGACGGCGCTGGCGTGTCCGAGTTGGAATTGGGGCTATACCTACTGCAAATTCTCGAACAGGCAGAAACCTCTGCCCCCTCCCCCGTCTAAGACGGACTCCCCTTGCGTCCAGATTTCCTCTAGCCCCGACCGCAGCCATGACTCAAGCCACCTGTTCCATTGTCCATCGCAGCCCCGGCCGCCTCCGGCTGCGTCTCCCAGGTCTGAATCGCTCTGACCTCCTGGCCCAAGCCCTAGAACAGTCCCTAGAGCAAACTGCCGGAGTTCAACAGGTACGACTCAATCGGGCCGCCCAATGTTTGGTGATTCACTATCATCCCCATTGGCTCAGCCCAGGAGAGATTCTGGAGCAGGTGACGGCGGTTGAGCAACAGCCTAAAGTCCTGGCTCGGCAAGGGTCAGAGGACTCACCGGGCCCGTCAGAATCAACATCTGAGGGCTTGAGTGCCTCCTTAACGAAACCACTGCTTGCCGCCGCCCTGGCTTGGCTTAGTGGTCGTCCCCGCTGGGAGGGCTTGCGACCACTGGCATTGTTGTCCCTCGTGGTGGCGGTGTTTCCCACCGCTCAACGGGCCTGGCAGAGTCTGCGAGATGAGCGACGGCTCAATATCGATGGTTTGGATCTGTTGGCTCTGAGTTTGGGGGCTTCTCAGGGGCGATTGTTGACCCCCGCCTTGACCCTAAGCCTCCATGAATTGGGGGATGCCATTCGTCGGCAGACGGCCCGCCGCACGGCGGTGGAAACTGCTGATTTACGAGATACCATTGGTCGGTTTGCTTGGGTGCAAGAGCCAGGGGAGGATTCTCCTCGGCAGGTGGAGAGCGATCGCGTCCCCGTTGAGGCTCGGGTGATTGTTTATCCTGGGGAACAGATTCCCGTGGATGGAATCGTGTTGCAGGGAGAGGCGACGGTGGACCAGCAAGGGTTAACGGGGGAAGCCATGCCCCTGGTGCGACGGCCGGGCGATCGCGTCTGGGCCTCGACCTTGGTGCGATCGGGTCAATTGGACGTGCGAGCGGAACGGGTAGGGGCGCAAACTCGGGCGGCGGCCAGTTTGGAGTTGTTAAGCAAGGCACCGGTTCAGGATACCCGCATGGCGAACTATGCGGCGAAGGTGGCGGACCGCTTGATTTGGCCCTCGTTGCTGTTGGCAGGGATTACGCTGCTGACGAGCCGCAATCCAGCCCGGGCAGCGGCAATTCTGACCCTGGATTTTGTCACGGGCATCCGAGTTTCAATTCCGACGGCGTTTCTGGGCGCTCTGACTCACACTACCCGCCACGGTATTCTGGTCCGCAGTGGGCGCACTTTGGAACAGTTGGCTGAGGTGGATGCGTTGGTGTTTGATAAGACGGGAACCCTGACTCAGGGGACGATCGCCATCGCTGGGGTGCGACGTCTGCCGGACGGTTTGCCGACTGAGAGGGTGTTGCAATTGGCGGCGGCAGCAGAACAGCAATTGACTCATCCGGTGGCGGAGGCCTTGGTTCGCTACAGTCAGGAACAGGGGCTAGTGTTGCCGGTTCGTGGCCATTGGTCCTATGACCTGGGGTTAGGGGTTGAGGCGGAGATTGAGGGGCAGTTGGTTTGGGTGGGCAGTCAACGCTTCCTGGATGAGGCGGGGGTGGATTGGTGTGGCCAGCCTCAGGGGGGTGAGTTGCTTCAGGGATTGGAAGGCGAATCTCTGATTTATGTGGCCTGCGATCGCCGCTTTCAAGGGCTGATTCACTATACAGACCCCCTACGGCCGGAGAGCCAATTTTTACTGGAGCGGCTGCAAAACCTGTATGGGATTGAGATTTATTTATTGACGGGAGATCATCCTCGACGGGCGGCGGAGGTGGCCCAACAGTTGGGCATTCCCCCAGAACGGGTGCAGGCGGAGGCCTTCCCGGAGGATAAGGCCCGTATGGTGCGGGAACTGCATCGTAGTGGGCGCACGGTGGGATTTGTGGGGGATGGCTTGAATGATTCTGTGGCCTTGGCCTATGCGGATGTGTCGGTGTCCTTTGCTCAGGGGTCTGAGATTGCCCGGGAAACGGCGGATGTGGTGTTGATGAATGATTGTTTGACGGATCTGTTGGAGGCGATCGCCATCTCCCGCGAAACTCGTTCTCTGATTGAGCAAAATATCGCTCTGGTGGTGGGGCCGAATCTGGCGGCGTTGGGCCTGGCGACGACGGTGGGCCTCAATCCTCTCCTGGCGACGGCGATTCACAATGGCTCGGCGATCGCAGCGGGCCTCAATAGTCTACGGCCCCTGGTGGTTCACCAGTTGCATTGGGAAGCCATCCCGCAACGGACTGTTCCCTCAACTCGACCCCAGACCCTGTCCAGTTGAGAGTTAACGCTGTGTCCTCGGGCAACCACAAGGGATTGGGCAACCACAAGGGATTGCCCCTACGGGGTTCTCCCTCTCCTCCCAGGTGATACGCCATCCATTTGAGGTTGATAACTGCAAATTATTCTCATTGAAGCAAAATGCTGTTACCCTGGAAACTGATGCTACAACAGGCTGGAATGCTCCAGAGCAGTCGCCTATGTCTTTAATCCACCTCGAAAAGTCCGTTCTCACCTTCCACTTCAAAGAAATTCTTGAAAGTGGGGATAATAGCCATCCTCTAACCTGGTTGGGGTTGGGGGTATTGCTTTTCGGTTCTCCCTTGTTACCGCTGTTGAGCCAGTCTCGTCGAGATCAGCTGACTCAGTCAGGGAGACGAGTTCAGGGAGAGATTCCCTTGTCTGAGTGGATTGCTCAGGCCCAACAACGCAGTCAGTTAACAACGAATTTGTCAGCAACGAATTTGTCGCCAAGGGACTCATCTACCAAAAATTTTGGGGTTAGAGCCTCGCCCTTCTAGGGCGACTTTTTGATGGCATATTTCAACCATCCGTGCTGGACTAAAAAATAAGGTGTCTTTTTTAGGTAATGATTCACCTCACATACCAGTACAAACTTGCGCCCACTCAACAGCAGCAACAGACCTATGACGAATGGTTAGAAACCTCTCGTCGGGTCTGGAACTTTGCTTTGGCAGAGCGCAAAGACTGGTACAAGTCGAGAGCCTGTGCCATT
>SMDP01000307.1 GCA_012911965.1 Geitlerinema sp. P-1104 | reverse complement strand
CGGTCGTCTTGGGTGGGGTTTTGGATGGCGAAAAGGCGGTTAAAGTGGGGGCGTTGTCGGTTTTGGGCTTGTTGCAGGACTTGGCAGTTGGGGGCGTAGGCGATACCTTTGGGGAAGAGGTCTTGTAGGTATGTCTTACCGTCTTCTGTGGTAACGGGTAAGGCATGGAGGGGGAACAGGTGCAGGAAGCAGTGAGGAATGAGGATGAGTTTCTGGCAGTTGGGGAATTGTTGCCGCAGGTTGTGCAGGAGTTCATCCAGATGCAGGATTTTAGGGAGTTGTTCGAGGTGTTGGGGGAGAATATCTCGCCATTGGCTGCTGTTGAGGCGGCGGTAGTCGTGGATATAGGTAGCAGTCCAGTCGAGGAGGTTTTGTCGGTTTTCTTCGGAAGATGTCCACAGGTTAAGGGTTTGGTTGGTGAGGGTGAAGGTGAGGAACTTGTCATCCAGGACATACCATTCTAGGATGACGGTTTCATCATCCAGGAGAGATTGAATATCCGAGAATTTCAAGGGTTTATAGGGATAGTTTGTCTGGAATTCTTCCCGCAGTTGACTGATATGGGTATAGTCGGGATTGGGGTCTTGTTTGAGGCGGCGGTCTTCTTCAGAAATTGCTTGACGGAGTTCTTGCAGCCGTTGGCGGACTTCGGCGGGAATTTCTCCGCCTGGGTATGCGTCACGGGTGGCGATCAGTTCGGTGAGGTTGCGGGCTTTACTGCGATCTACATATTCAATTGCGGCGGTGTATCTGCCTAACTCTAGGCACACTTCCACCATGCCGCGATAAAGCTTAACCCATTCTTCGTTGACTTTCCTTTTGACTTCATCCCCAGAGGTGATTTCACCCCGAAGTAATTCCACCGTATCTAGTGCCTGGTCAAAGGTAGTGTAGGCATTTTCGAGAGCCGCTTGTTTCTTTTCGAGATTTTTGGTGTAATGTTGAGACTGTTCTTGGTAGGCAAGTCCTAAGTTATTCAGAGTTTCTGTGTGGTTTTGGGGAAAAGAAACACGAGTATAGACTTCCAGCGCTTCTTGGTATAGATAGATAGCCCTCTCCAGGTTCTCCGCTCTCTCTCCTTGAAGGCGGTTACGACAGGCTTCCCCTAAGTTCATTTGAGTCCCTGCCCATTCATAAGGAAAGGCTTCACGAGTATAGACTTCTAAACTCGCTTCCATGAAAGTGATAGCTCTTTCTAGGTTATCCACTCGCTCTCCCCGGATGCGAATTTGGTAGGCATTCCCCAAATTCATTTGAGTCTTTGCCCAATCTTCAGGAAAGTTGTCATGAGTATAGACTTCTAAACTAGCCTTCAAGAAGGCAATCGACATCTCCAGGTTATCCACTCGCTCTCCCTCAATACGAGTTTGGTAGGTATTGCCCAAGTTCATTTGAGTCCTTGCCCATTCGTAAGGAAAGCCTTCACGAGTATAGACGTCTAAACTCGCTTCCATGAAAGTGATAGCTCTTTCTAGATTCTTCGCTCGCTCCCCACAAATACGATTACGGTAGGTTTCACCCCGGTTATTTTGAGTCCTTGCCCATTGTTCAGGAAAGGCTTCACGAGTAAAGACTTGTAAACTCGCTTCTAAAAAGGTGATCGCCCTTTCAAGATTATCCGCTCGCTCTCCCCGGATGCGGGATAGATAGGCAACCCCCAAGTTGTTTTGGGTTGTTGCCCATTGTTCAGGAAAGCCTTCACGAGTATAGACTTCCAAACTTGCTTCCATGAAAGTGATAGCTCTTTCTAGATTATCCGCTCGCTCCCCTTGAATGCGGTATAGATAGGCATTCCCCAAGTTATTTTGGGTTGTTGCCCACTCTTCTCGAAAAGACTCGCGGGTATAAACTTGTAAGGCAAATTCAGAAGCTCTAATAGACCGTTCTAGGTTATCTAGACGTTCTCCCCGGATTCGGAATAAGTACGCATTACCTAAACCACTGTGACCTCGTGCCCATTCATAAGGCAAAGTTTGTTTTGTACATAATTCTAGGGCGAGTTCTATAGCAGAAATTGCCTGCTCAAGATTATCTGCTTTATTGCCTTTTATACGAAACAAATAGGCATTCCCCAAGTTGTTTTGAGTCATCGCCCAATCGAGAGGAAAAGATTCACGCTTACGAACTCTTAAGGCTAATTTTAAGGCATTAATGGCAATTTCTATATTGTTAGCCCGTTCACCCCGAATGCGAAATAAATAGCAATTTCCCAAAGTATTTTGACTTCTCGCCCATTCGTAAGACAGTGTTTCCTGTGTACAGACTTCTAAAGCCGCTTTGCAATATCTTATAGACTTTTCTATATTATCTTCTCTCTTTCCCCGGAAGCGAAAAAAGTAGGCATTACCCAAATTAGTTTGAATCATTGTCCATTGTTCTGGAAAAGCCTGACGGGTACACACTTCTAAGGCAGACTCGTAATAGGTGATAGCCTTTTCAATATTTTCGCTTCGCTCTCCTTTAACTTGGAATAAGTAGGCTTCACCCAAGTTATTTTGGGCCATTGCCCATTTTAGAGGAAAGGCAGTCTTAGTAAAAACGTCTAAAGCAGATTGGTAACAGAGAATAGACTTTTCAATATTCTGCCCCCGATCTTCTCTGATGCGGTTATGGTAGGCAATTGCCAAGTTATTTTGAACCCCTGCCCAATCTTCGGGATAAGCTTCACGCGCAAAGACTTTGAAGACAGATTCATAAGAGGCGATCGCAATTTCCAGATTATCAGCCCGATTCCCTAACGGAAACTGCTGAATTAAATTACCAAATAAAAATATAACACCTGCGATTCCATAGGTTTGGCTGGGTTCAACCTTCCCAAAAACTTGAGTTGCCCAGTTTTGCAGTGTCTCAGCCAAAGTCAAATCTAGCTTATCTAGGTTCTGTTGCAGCAGAGGATAAACCACCTGGGGATTACCTTGACTTTGTTCGATCGCCTCCAACACCTTTATCAAAAAGTTGAGATAATCCTGCTCTGTCCCCGGACCTTGACCCTCACCCGTCGCGACCCCAGAGGTTTGAGTATTGAGATATTGTCCCACCTCCTGCGCCACATTCCGCACAAACTGCGCCTGATTTTCCTCTCCTTCCCCCTGCAATTGTGCCGCCACCAACTCGCACACCTGCACAAACCCCTCATCCACCAACTCCAGATGACCGTTGAGGATTTGCGGTTCCTCCCCACTGAGACATTCCAGGAGTTCTTGAATCAGGGAGAGATAAGCCTGCACTCGTTGTTCATCCATAGCCGCGCATCGGGTAGGGTATAGCACTCCCATTTTACCCCATTCCCAAACCTCAGAAACCGGGTTTCTTTGTTAAATCTTTGTGAAGGAATCGAGATGCTGCCCGAAACCCGGTTTCTTTTGCCCGACTACCCAGAAACTGGATAGCTAAAGATTTCTGATTTTGCGTAACTCCTCCAAAAACTCCTCCCGCGTCACCGACCCTAAAACCTCGCGCCGTTCCTGGGTATAATCTCCTTCCAACCTAATTTGTTGCAAAAAGCGAATCGCATCAGACTGTCCCAAATGATTGACTAAAATCTGATAGCCCTTTTCTCTTAACTCTAGTGCGTTCATCATCAACGACTCCTGTTTACTGCTCCTGTAAAACCTCAATCAGCCACACCACCGGATTACGAATAGCTACCTTTAATTGTAGTTCATGTCTGCGAGCCGTCTTGAGCAAGCGATCATCCGTAGAAAGAAAAATATCCGCCCCAGACGCTTCTGCACAAGCCAGATGAAAAGAATCAAAAAGCCCAA
>SMDP01000306.1 GCA_012911965.1 Geitlerinema sp. P-1104 | reverse complement strand
GAATGGAGGATATAGGCGGCGTAGCGGGGCCTTCCCCAACCTTGGGACCAGGGACGATATTGCACCAGTTCCACCAAAGCAGCATCGGTAGGAATTAGGGCTTGAACTGCCTCAATTTCCACCGGTTCCGTTGCCACTCGGAACTCGGCACTACGACGAGATAGGTCATCTTCCAACTGTTCTACCTGTTGACGCAGGGCGTCTATCTCGGCGCGATAGAGGTTAGGGTCTTGGTTTCCTAAACCGGCATAGAGGCGAGTCGCCAGTTGAGTTTGGGCGTTGGTGTACTCGTCCAGAAGGGGAGCGAGTTCGGGGCTGAGGTTATCTCGTAAGAGTTGTTGCGTCTCGGTCACGGCATCGAGGATGCGTCCTTTGCGGCGCAGGACTGTGGTTAGGGCGAGATGAGCTGCTTTGGGATGGTCTGGGGCATCTTGGAGATGGAGGGAGACACTTGCCCATGTTGTGTCCATTAGGGTGGCGATATAGGCTTGTTTACGGGCTTCTGAGCCGATAGCGAGATTCTGCGCTAGGTTCATTTCTTGGATGTCCAAAGCCCGTTGAAGAAAACTCAAGCTTTGAGATATATCCCCTTCGGCTTGGTAGAGTGCGGCCAAGTTATTGAGACCGGTGGCAACATTAGGGTGAGACTTTCCCAGGGCGGTTTCTAGGATTTCTAGGGAACGATGGTAGAGGGGTTCGGCGGCGTTATAGTTTCCTTGGGCTTGGTAGAGTGCTGCCAAACCATTTAGGCTGTGAGCAACATGAGGATGAGACTCTCCTAGGGCGGTTTCCCAAATTTCTAAGGAACGACGGTAGAAAGGTTCAGCAGCCTGATAGTTTCCCCGGTGATGGTAGAGTCCAGCCAAATTATTGAGGCTTTGGGCAACAGAGGGGTGAGACTCTCCCAGGGCAGTTTCCGAAATATCTAGGGCACGATGGTAAAGGGGTTCAGCGGCATTATAGTTTCCCTGTTCAGTGTAAAGTAGAGCTAAATTATTGAGGCTTTGGGCAACAGAGGGGTGAGACTCTCCCAGGGCGGTTTCCGAAATATCTAGGGCACGATGGTAAAGGGGTTCGGCGGCACTATAGTTTCCCTGGGCAAGGTAGAGTGCTGCCAAACCCATGAGGCTGGCGGCGACATGGGGGTGAGACTCTCCCAGGGCGGTTTCCGAAATATCTAGGGCACGATGGTAAAGGGGTTCAGCGGCATTATAGTTTCCCTGTTCAGTGTAAAGTAGAGCTAAATTATTGAGGCTTTGGGCAACAGAGGGGTGAGACTCTCCCAGGGCGGTTTCCGAAATATCTAGGGCACGATGGTAGAGGAGTTCGGCGGCACTATAGTTTCCTTGGTCACTGTAGAGTGAAGCCAGATTATTGAAACTAAGGGCGACATGGGGGTGAGACTCTCCCAGGGCGGTTTTATAAATCTCAAGGGCACGACGGAAGAGAGTTTCAGCACTCTCATAGATTCCTTGGCTATGATAGAGTTGTGCTAAATTATTTAAGCCGGTGGCAACATCGGGATGGGACTCTCCCCGGGCAGTTTCTAGGATTGCTAGGGCACGATGGAAGAGGGGTTCGGCGGCACTGTAGTTGCCCTGGTCACGGTAGAGTAGAGCCAAATTATTCAGGCTAAGGGCGAAATCGGGGTGAGACTCTCCCAGGGCGGTTTCCGAAATATCTAGGGCACGATGGAAGAGGGCTTCGGCGGCACTGTAGTTGCCCTGGTCACGGTAGAGTAGAGCCAAATTATTCAGGCTGGTGGCGACAGAGGGATGAGACTCTCCCAGGGCGGTTTCCGAGATTTCCAGCGAACGGAGATAAAGAGGTTCGGCGGCACTGTAGTTGCCCTGGGCACGGTAGAGTCCAGCCAAACCCATGAGGCTGGTGGCGACATAGGGGTGAGACTCTCCCAGGGCGGTTTCATAAATCTCAAGGGAACGACGGAAGAGGGGTTCGGCGGCACTGTAGTTGCCCTGGTCACGGTAGAGTTCTGCTAAATTATTGAGGTTAAGGGCGACATAGGGGTGAGACTCTCCCAGGGCGGTTTCATAAATCTCAAGGGAACGAAGGAAGAGAGGTTCGGCGGCATTATAGTTTCCCTGGTCACGGTAGAGTTCTGCCAAACCCATGAGACCGTTAGCAACATGGGGGTGAGACTCTCCCAGGGCCATTTCGTAAATCTCAAGGGAACGACGGAAGAGGGGTTCGGCGGCACTGTAGTTGCCCTGGGCACTGTAGAGTGCTGCCAAATTATTCAGGCTAAGGGCGACAGAAGGGTCAGACTCTTCTAGGGTGCTTCCTTGGATTTCCAGGGCACGACAGAAGAGGGATTCGGCGGCACTGTAGTTACCTTGGTGAAAGTAGAGACTTCCCAAATTATTGAGGCTAAGGGTGACAAGGGGATGAGACTCTCCCAGGGTGATTTCTAGAATTTCCAGGGAACGACGGTAGAGCGGTTCAGCGGCACTGTAGTTGCCCTGGTCACGGTAGAGTTCAGCCAAATTATTGAGGCTTTCGGCAACATCGGGGTGAGACTCTCCCAGAGCGGTTTCTCGGATTTCCAGAGACCTGAGGAAGAGGGGTTCGGCGGCATCATAGTTTCCCTGATTAAGGTAGAGTGCAGCCAAAGTATTGAGGGTGGTTGCAACAGAGGGGTGAGACTCTCCCCGGGAGGTTTCTAGGATTTCTAGCGCCCGTTGTGCTAAGGGTATGGCTTCTTGGTAGCGACCTTCCTCAAACAACTGCAAAACCCGTTGGTTTAAATGATGGGCTTCCTCCAATAAGCTCGTTTCCTCACCACCAGCAGCCGTGGCCGGGCGAACCGTCAGATGATAGTTTCCTGTGTCTCCCGGTTGATAGCTATAGACCCCAACCCCATAAAGACCAGTCCTCGGTAACTCAACCCGCAGCGTTTCTTCACCTGTATTTCTCTCATCAGGATGGGGGTCAATGATATTTCCCTCCCAATCCACAACCACCCACCCAGCATTGACATCATGGGTAACCAATTCAATTACTAGGACATCTCCAGCGGTTCCTAGAAAGGGGTAAATATCCACAAGACGACCATCAGCCGCCATTCCGCTGTTTTCGTCTAATTGCCCCTCAACCACTAGGGGCAATTCCCGGATTTCCGGGGAGGACTGGGCTTGTAAGGAGTCTCGGGACAAGTGCCTGGGGGTCACTCCTGCCCAAACGTTCGGGGTTCCCCAGGTTAGCCAAAGCCCTAGGAGGATGAATAGCTGCTGCTGCCACTGTCTGGTCATCAGGGTTTCCTCGTTTTGCTGAACGGTCTTAACTCAATATATGTCTGACGCCCGACCACTTATTCACGATACTGAGGGGATTCGCCCGCTCCCATTGGCTCGGGTATTGGGCTTGGCTGTCTGACTCCCGATAGTATAGAAGAATTGTTGGGCAATGTCTTAGTTCTTGGTTTTCAATCACTCTCTATTGAGTGTGATAGTACCCCTCTTTAAAATGGACATGAAAGTACGATTCAATGAAATTTATCACTTATAATAAATAAATCCTGAGTTTGGCAGTTCTCAAATGAAAGACATCAACTCCTTAAATGCCAGAGAAATTCGTGAGGCTTTTCGAGGGGGGACTCTGTCCCAACCCACTCCGGGTTTAGCGCCAGGGTCTGTCCAAGCCAATTTGGTGATTCTGCCTCAGTCTGATGCTTTCGATTTTTTGTTGTTCTGTACCCGTAACCCTAAACCTTGTCCAATTCTGGATGTGACGGAAGTGGGGGACTGGGAACCTCGACAGGTGGCTCCTGGGGCGGATTTACGCACGGATGTTCCTCTCTATCGGGTTTGGAA
>SMDP01000305.1 GCA_012911965.1 Geitlerinema sp. P-1104 | reverse complement strand
GAACAGGGAACAGGGAACAGGGAACAGGGAACAGGGAACAGGGAACAGGGAACAGGGAACAGGGAACAGGGAACAGAGGCGTACCGCACGTGCTCTCCCTCCGTGGTCTTCCTCTGTGTCCTCGGGCGACCACAAGGGTTCGCCCCTACGTGGTTCCCTCATTTCCCCTATTCCCTCTTGCTTCTCCCCCTTGCAACAAAACTTAAAGCACCAAACCCCCCCAGAGGCCAGAGTCAGTAGTACCCTGGAAAATAATCCTTTTACATCAGTTTGTGGGGTTGAGGCGTTCAGACGGAGTATTCCATCTGACTCCTAGCCACCGCCTCTGATCGGGTTCAATTACAATCAACAGAGAAGAAACTATGATTCAACGTGGTTCTAAGGTGCGGATTCTCCGTAAAGAATCCTATTGGTATCGGGATGTTGGAACCGTTGCCACTATCGACCAGAGCGGGATTCGTTACCCGGCGATCGTTCGCTTCGACAAAGTGAACTATACCGGCTTCAGCGGTTCCGCGAGTGGCGTCAACACCAACAACTTCGCTCTCGAAGAACTCGAGGAGGTTGCTCCCCCCGCCAAGAAGAAGAAAAAATAAGTCATCAACTTGACCGTCACGCTGAAATTTCGGCGTTAAGATGGCAGAACGAGGGTTAGCGTTTTCAGATAAATCGCTAACCCTTTTGTTATTTGGGGGAGAAGGGAATAGGGGAGAGGCAATAGGCAATAGGGTATTTTTTCGTAGCTTGCGACACATAATATAAGACGGTTGATCGTATTAAAACCCTGTGCTTGCAGGTGAGTTTAGACTGTAAAATGTTTATAATAAACTGTCTAAAATAAATCTAGATTTTTGATGGTTGGTCTTTCTAGCGGGGAAACTTGTGCCAGAACTTCCTGAAGTTGAAACTGTACGTCGTGGCTTAAATGCCCATACCTGCCAGCAACGGATTTGTGGAGGTGCTGTACTCCTAGACCGTAGTCTGGCCAGTCCCGCTCACGCCGATGAGTTTATCGAGGGGGTGCAAGGTCAATCTATTCGGACTTGGCATCGGCGGGGCAAATATCTCATCGCTCAACTGGGTGAGGATGACCCCTGCGATCGCCTCCGTCCCACGGCTAACGGTTGGTTGGGGGTTCATCTGCGCATGACGGGACAACTCCTCTGGTGTCATCCTGACGACCCCTTACAGAAACATACCCGAGTGCGTCTCTTCTTCGAGGGCGATCGCGAATTGCGGTTCGTTGATATTCGCACCTTCGGCCGCCTCTGGTGGGTTCGGCCAGACATCTCCCCCGAACGTGTGATCACCGGACTCCTGAGTTTAGGGCCCGAACCCTTCAACCCTGAGTTTTCCACCGAGTACCTCATCGCCACCCTTGCCAATCGCCGCAAACCCATTAAAACCGCTCTCCTCGACCAAACCATTGTCGCTGGAGCCGGTAACATCTATGCCGATGAAAGTCTATTCCTCAGTGGGATTCCTCCCACCCGGCTCTGTAGCCAACTCACCCCAGAGGACATCGATCGCCTGCGACAGCAGTTAATCGCAGTCCTCGAACAAGCCATCGAAGCGGGAGGAACCACCCTGCGCGACTTTCGTGATGTTAAAGGCATTAATGGCAACTATGGGGGGATGGCTTGGGTGTATAACCGCAAGGGCCAACCCTGTCGTCAATGTGATACCCCCATTGAGCGCATTAAACTCGGGGGGCGATCGTCCCATTTCTGTCCCCGCTGCCAGCCCGACCCCAAAACGCCCTAAAATGGTCAGATGATAGACGTTTACCCTATAGACTGACTCACCCTTTATGGCACCTGCGAAGAAACTCAAACGCGGCTCCTTTGTCCGGGTTATCCGCGAGAAACTCCTCAACAGCGTCGAAGCCACCGCCAGTGATAGCCGCTTTCCGGCTTACATTTTCGAGACGCGGGGCGAAATCCTCGACACGGAAGGAGACTATGCCTTAATCAAGTTTGGGGTGGTTCCCACACCGAATGTTTGGCTTCCCCTCGAACAACTCGAAGCCTTTGACTAGGGAATCAGTGGGGGACTCGTCCCCAGGTGGCGGTTCGAGACTGTTCAGCATGGACATTTACCCCTTCGAGACATGGCAAAATGAAGTCTGGAACCGTCCCCAAGTCTGAAATTTGTATGAATCCTGCTTCCGAACCGCAAGTTTGCGCCAATGCTCAACGTCAACCCCGCGTCGCCGTCATTGGTGCCGGTAAAGTGGGCAGTACCCTTGCTCAACGAGTGGCGGAGAAGAACCTCGCGGATGTCGTGCTGTTAGATATTGTCGAAGGCTGGCCTCAGGGAATTGCCCTGGATCTGATGCAGGCCCGAGGCTTGGAGGGACACGATCGCACCATCATCGGCACCAACGACTACGCCGATACCGCCGATTCCGATGTGGTGGTCATCACCGCCGGACGACCCCGCACCCCGGGGATGGATCGCAGTGATTTAATTAAAACCAACGCCAGTATCGTCGTCAACGCCGCGAAAGAGGCGATCGCCCAGTCTCCCAATGCCATTTTCATCATCGTCACCAACCCCCTCGATGTGATGACCTATCTGGCCTGGGAAGCCACCGGCCTACCTCAGCAGCGAGTGATGGGGATGGCGGGGGTTCTCGACTCCTCCCGTCTGCAAGCCTTTATCGCCATGGAATTAGGCGTATCCATGCAGGATGTACAAACCCTAGTGTTGGGGAATCACGGCAAACAGATGATTCCCGTACCCGGCTATTGCACCGTTAAAGGAATCCCGCTTCCAGAGATGATGGATGCTGCCACCATTGAGCGGCTAATTGATCGCACTCGTCATGGGGGGAGTGAAATCGTCGGCCTGATGCAGCGTGGCGGCGCCTATTTTGCCCCCGCTTCTTCCATTTATGTGATGGTGGAGAGTATCCTGTGCGATCGCGGCCGTGTGGTCAGTGCTGCCGCCTATCTACAAGGGGAATATGGCATTGAGGGACTTTTCCTCGGAGTGCCTTGTCAATTAGGGCGTGAGGGTGTTAGAACCGTGATGGAACTCCCCCTGGAGGCCCCAGAACAACAGGCCTTCCTGGACTCAGCGGCGACCGTTCGCCAAAACATCGATATCGCTCATACCCTCCTAGCCGGGAATCCCCAAGACGCATCATGACTTGAGGAGTAATCCCTGAAACTCCCATCATGTCAGATATCCCCGCCCCCGAGTTGGCGATCGCCACCCGCAATCTCAGTAAACAGTTCGATCGCCATTTAGCGGTGGATAACGTGGACTTAGAGGTGGCCGATGGGGAAGTCTACGGACTCATCGGCCCCAACGGTGCCGGTAAAACCACCCTCATTCGCATGTTGGCGGCGATCGAAGACCCCACCACCGGCGAGATTTACCTCCAAGGAGAACGACTCGACCCCGATCGCCCCAACCCTCGCCTCAAACGCTACTTAGGCTATCTCCCCGACGATTTCCCCCTCTACGACGACCTCACGGTTTGGGACTATCTCGACTATTTCGCCCGCCTCTACGACCTGCGGGAACCGGTGCGATCGCGTCGTCTCCTAGAAATCCTAGATTTAGTCCAGCTCATTCCCAAACGAGACAGCCGCATCGCCACCCTCTCCCGAGGTATGAAACAGCGACTGAGTTTAGGACGGACGATTCTCCATGAACCCGTTTTACTCCTCCTCGATGAACCCGTCTCCGGCCTCGATCCCATCGCCCGCCAGCAGTTCCGGGAGATTATCCAAGTCGTCCGAGAAGCTGGGATGACTGTGTTGATTTCCTCCCATATTCTCAGTGACCTGGCCCAACTCTGTAGTTCCATCGGCATTATGGAACTCGGCTGTTT
>SMDP01000304.1 GCA_012911965.1 Geitlerinema sp. P-1104 | reverse complement strand
ACAACCCCCCCATCCACCCCACCCAACCCACCACCCAGAAACCGAGTGTCTCCAAGACACCCGGTTTCTCAACCCCAACCCCCCCACCCAACCACCACCAGAAACCGAGTGTCTCCAAGACACCCGGTTTCTCAACCCCAACCCCCCCACCCAACCCACCACCTATTCCCTGTTCCCTTCTTCCGGGAACAATCCCCCCCCCAACGGAGACTAATAAAACAACAGCCGCACCAACAACTAGACAAGACCGACATTTATGCGGTAAATTGGCGACTGTTATGCGTACAGCCAAACTGAGACCAGACCTGTACCCGTCCGCAAGGGTACAATACGCAAACCTATAAGCGAAGAAGAGGAGCAGTCAGTGACTAATATCGAAAATAACGACGAAATGATGATGGGGGCAGCCGGCGTGGAGACCCTCAGCGAAGATGGCCAGAGGTTCGTCAGTTCCGAAGTCCAACAAATCATCGGACAAGGTGGCGACGACACCATCGAAAGCGCCCTCAACGCCACCGAACCCGGCAGCACCCTCTTCGGGAACGCCGGGAATGACTACATCCGTAGCCGAGGCGTTGGCGACAGAGTCTTCGGTGGACAAGGCAACGACACCATCGTCAGCGATGTCGGTCAAGCCATCATCTACGGTGACTTAGGAGATGACTACCTAGTCGCCAGAGATACCCGCACCACCCTATTCGGCGGTCGCAGCTTCGGCGAAGCCACCGCCCAAGAAGGCAAAAACATCCTTCTGTCCTTCGGCGGCAAAAACATCCTCAAAGGCGGCGGCGGTGATGACAGCCTCGTCGGTGAAGAAGGTGCCGACACCATGGCGGGCAACAGCGGCAACGACACCATCATGAGTGGTCCTCGGGGTGCCAGCTACCTATTCGGGAATAAAGGTGAAGATTACCTGCTCTCCCGTGCCACCGATAACCCCGATACCCTCTTTGGCGGTCAAGGCAACGACAAAGTCGTTGTTGATGCCAACAGCAGCGCCAATGCACCGCTCCTCTTCGGTGGAGTCGGTGATGACAGCCTAATTATCGCAGGCTCCACTGGACAAGTTGACGGAGCCATCCTCGTCGGCGACGTCCAACCCGACGGTACCTTTGGCGGGTCCGACGGCGACGAAGGAAATAACTACCTCTTAGCCGAATCCGGTAAAAACCATCAACTCTTCGGCAACTCCGGCAACGATACCCTCAAAGTCGGCGTCAACATCGGCGTTGGCGTGTCCCTCTTTGGCGGTCGCGGCGACGACGTCCTCCTTGGTGGAACCAATGCCGACAGTGCTGTAACGGGCATGAAAGCCTACGGGGACAAAGGGAACGACACCCTAATCTTCGTCGGTAGCGACTCTGAGTTCTGGGGTGATAATCCCAACATCACCACCGGTTTCGGTAACAACTTCATCCAAATCACCGGGAAAAGTAATGTCCTCCGGGGAGGGAACAAAAACTCCACCGGAACCGACTCTGGCGATAACCAAATTATTGCCATCGCTCCTGAACTCGCTGAAGGTGAAGAAACCAACAACACCCTCTGGGGTGGTGCCGGTGACGATACTATCAACGCTGGCAGCAGCGGTCCGGGAGATGTCCTCATCGGCGGTCCCAACGGCGGTGAAGGCAACAACACCTACATCTTCGGTAACAACCAGACCATTGAACTCGATACCATTGGTCTCAATACTTACTTTGGTGTTAACGCCCTAGAAACGACGGTCACCGTCCGACCCACAGACCAGATTGGTGGTGAGTCGAACTTCGTCGTCACCGGAGACCAAAGTGGCGTCCATCAAATCGAAGCCGGTGGTGTCAAAACCGGAGCCGGTAATGATTTTATCTCCATTGGCGAGGCCACAGGTCAGACCAATGCTGGCGATGGAAGTGACACCCTAGCCTTAGGGAATGTCGGCGGAACCGATGCTGACGCAATTCCCAACACCGTTAGCGGTGGTGCTGGTAATGACGTCATTAACATCAACGGAACCGACGGAGTTCGCGCCAATGCCGTCGTTGATGGCGGAGCGGGTGATGACACGATCCAGATGACTGATGACCGAGCCATTGTATTTGGTAAGGTTCTCGGCGGTGACGGTAACGATATCATCAATGTCAAGTCTGTTGGCACCGATGGACTTGTCGATGGTGGAGCTGGGGACGATGTCATCACGGCAACTACCGTCTTTGGGGGCGGAAAAATTATCGGTGGTGAAGGAAATGATGAAATTACAGTTGGTGTCGCTCTCAATGGTGCTTTCTTTGATGGCGGTCCGGGTAATGACAAAATCATTATCAGTGGCTTAGGCTCTGATGCAGAGAATACCGAGCCAATTTCTATCCAAGGGGGGGCCGGCAACGATATTCTCGGTCTAAGCACTGACGACCCAACCCTGATCGGAAATGCTCCAGTGAAGATGCAGATCAGTTCTACTTCAGGTCGGAACATCCTTCAAGGTGGTTTCTTCTCCGATACGATTACTGGAGGAGCTGACCGTGACATCATCTACGGTGGTGCTCGTAAGATTGAGGGTGAGAAATACAACAACTTTAACTTTGCTGGACTAAACTTGACAGGTACTGATTCTCGCACTGTCTTGGCTGAGGACGGCTTGGCTAAATTTGCCGGAGGCAATCGTCTCACCGGTGGTGCTGGAGGGGATGCCTTTATCTTCCGCACGAAGAGTGAAACTGCCTTGGAATTACAAGGAATCTTGGGTGCCGATGAAGTTGGTCTGGGTACAGCCGGTAATGACAATGTTCTTCCTGGAGATGTTGCCACAGGTAATCTCTTAGTTGGAACGAATGGTCAGTTCCTGACAAGCGCTAGTGGAACAGGACTTTTCGAAACTGGGACTGGCTTCTTCTCTGGGGCAATTGGTGTTGACACCTTGACTGACTTTGCACGGGGTCAGGACAGTATTGTTCTCGACCTTGAAGGGGATTTATCTGCCTTCTTTGCTAATGCGGGTGTACGCGGTACTGGTGCCTTCGGTGCAAATATCACTCTCTTCAAAGGGGCAGAAGCATCCTTGGGTGTGATTGGCTCCGCACCTTCCTCTAGCGCCTTCGGTACAAGCTTCTTCGAAGATGTTCAAAATAACTCTTCTCAGGGCTCTCTGGCCTATGGAGACGATAGTAGTGGTTCTATTACTGTAGACTACGCTCCCATTGTCGGTAAAGGCTCCATCTCCTTTGATGTTCTATCCAATGACCTTTACATTGGTAATGGTAATGAAGCTGTGCTATTTGCCCATGCTCCTAACCTCAGTCTAACGGGAAGCACCATTGCCAATGACTTTGTGTTTGCGGAAAACTTCACCGTTGGATTTGGAGACCAGTTGAACATCTTCTAGTTTCGATGAGGTGTTTCAACAACCCAACTCCATCAAATTAACCTAACCTCAAAGGGTCGGCCCAACGCCGGCCCTTTTTTCATCTTGACCCCCGATATTTCCAAAAACACCCAGTATCTAACCCCAACCCCCCAACCCAACCCAGCCACCAGAAACCGAGTGTCTCCAAGACCCCCAGTTTCTCAACCCCAGCCAACAACCCCCCAACCAGTCCAGAAACCGAGTGTCTCCAAGACCCCCAGTTTCTCTCCCCCAGCCAACAACCCCCCAACCAGTCCAGAAACCGAGTGTCTCCAAGACACCCGGTTTCTCAACCCCAGCCAACAACCCAACCCCCATCACACCCCAAAAAACTTCCAAAACCGGGAACAAACCCCCAACAAAACACGACTACAGCCTCATCCTTCCCGAATCACGTCCCCACGAGTAATTCAGGACGGCCCGAGGGGGCAGCCTCGCAACGACATCTGCCTCAGCCATCCCTTATCCCATCCCCAGAGATGGAG
>SMDP01000303.1 GCA_012911965.1 Geitlerinema sp. P-1104 | reverse complement strand
GTTTGTTTTTTGGGGCCAAAAAACTGGAGTGCGATCGCGGATGGTTTGAGGAGTTGAGGGGCGATCGCACTCCAGTTGCGTGAAGGGGGGGTTCCCTTCAGGTCGAATTTATCGAATCTGTTGGAGAGCTTGTTGAATCTCGTTATAGGCAGCGGTGTTTCCTTGCTGTTGGAATAAACGTGCGGCTTGTTCTAAGTCGGAGATTGTGCCAGAGCGATCATTCAAGCCAGCCCGCGCTAAAGCACGACCTGCATAGGCTTCAGCATAGTCTGAGTGCATTGAAATAGCAATGTCATAAGATGAAATGGCTTCCTCAAAATTTTCGTTATTTAAAGCTTGAGTTCCCCGATTAAAAAAGGGTTCAGCCATTTGAAGAAATATATCATCAAGTTGACGAAACATATCATCAAATTGCGCGATCGCCCCTTCGTGATTCTCACCATTGACGCCTTTCTGGAACATCGCGTCCGAGACGGGGCCGCGAGTGCTATTCGCCTGGACAATTTCGGGAGCCATTCCGCCTAAGGTGATGACGGTGGCGGTTCCCAAAACGAGACGGGACATCCAGTTGAATAGGGTTGTGTTTAATGTCATTATTTTTTTTGGTTGGTGTGGTGTGAGAAGAATTGGAGGGCTGATTTTTATCAATCTAGCCAGAGAGCTGGGAGCTGGTCACCGAGGGGTGATGGCTTTTGGGGGGCGATCGCTCCCAGTAATTAAATTGGGTCATCTCTTACATTAGGGTGCTTGTTTAATGGTTTCCAGCGGCTGATGCGGATTGTTTGAGGAGTTGAGGGGCGATCGCACTCCTGTTGTGTGAAGGGGGATTTCCCTTCAGGTCGAATTTATCGAACCTGTTGGAGAGCTTGTTGAACCTGGTTATAGGCGGCGGTGTTTCCTTGCTGTTGGAATAAACTTGCGGCTTGTTCTAAGTCGGAGATTGTGCCAGAGCGATCGCCCAACCCAGCCCGAGCTAAAGCACGACCTGCATAAGCTTCAGCACCGTTTGGAAGTCGAAAAATAGCCCTTTCATAGAATATCAAAGCCACCTCCATATTTTGAGAGTCTAAGGCTTGATTTCCCTGATCAACATAGTGGTTGTAGAAATATTCTGAAGAATCTGGCGAAGCACGCGGAATCTCTACAGCAATCGAAAAAGAATCACGATTTTCATTTGCTTCAACAACCTCGGGAAATATTGAAACTAAGGTTGCCAAGGTTGCTAGACCTATTAAAAACCGATATATATAGTTAAAAGACATTTTGTTTGAATTCATTAATTTCATGAGTCCTCCGGACACATATGTGATTTCAAAAATACTAAATGTTTGATTTTTGTTCTCCCATCTAGATAACTGCTTAAGGAGTAACTGGGTTTAATAGAAATTAACCTCAGGTATGATTCTCTCAAGCATTAAAAACTAGCAGAAAAATAGTTTTACTCCTCATTACGACTTAGGATCTTGGGTAGAATTCTCGATTTTAGTCTTGGAGAACGTCTGAGAAGTCCCGCTGGCTACCCTAATCGGGCATTTAGTTCTCACGGAAAGAGGGTAGAACCCTTATTCTCTGTTAGATACAAGGCGTGAAGGGCCGCGATTACCACTTTTCAGACATCCTCTTAGTTCTCAAGAACCTCTCCCGGCTGTTCAGGATTACGGAGTCTATTTTGTAGATCCTCCACAAACTTATTTCCCCTGCTAGTAATACGCTGCCGCCATTCAAATACAGTTTCATCAGGTTCGCGACTAATACCATCAGGAGCAAGGCGACTTAGAACACTCCGATCAAGAGTTAGTGTGAAAAGTTGACGAGAGTGACTACAATCGAAGCCTTCCAAACAAACTACCGGTACTGTCACTAGCATTTCCGCGCCATACAACATAAGACTATCGGGATCGTAAAACGTTGTTCCGTCTCCCCGGCGGAAAGGTAGGTCAACTTCTGCATAGCGCAATATGTCAGGATTGTCGAGTAACATCCGTTTTAGAGCTTCGAGGCGATTCGAAACTATATGACAGCGTGTCTCGAGGCTAATCTGAAACCCTGGCAACGCTGTAAGTCGTTCTCCTAATCGCTCTCCCCCTGGACCAGTACCCCTGACAACTACGGAATAACGATCATGACCTACATACTCTCGTGAAGTGCCATCTGCTTGCTGAAAAGGAACCCAGTGAATCAGAGGATTAAACACTTCCGAATCTTCCGGATCAATTTGCATCACTGTGAAAAATTCACCATCTTCTTCTCGACACTCAAAGAATCGTTGCCTAGGCTCCTCTTCTTCTCTTTGCGCAACCAATCCAAGCTGATAGGTTTCAATTCGTGTAATGATTTCTTCACAAAGAGTCTCACTACAAAATTGTCGAGCTTGTTCTAGAGAGTTTCGGGCCTCACCAAGTTCTTCAAGCCCAATTAAAATTTGTGCATGACCAATCCAATTGTAAGGATTTTCACCTTCTAGCTGAATCGCTTCATTTGCCTTATCCAATGCCGTATTATCAAAGGTATACCCTTGATAGCCAATTCGGGAAAAATAAACATATTGGTCTGCTAAAGCTAGTCTGAGTGAAGAATTGCTTGGAAGTGCGTTGACTATCTGATTCCAATACTGGCGTGCAGCAGAACCTTGTCCAAATTGATGAAGAAATCTTCCCAGTTCTAGGTAAGCTGGTAGGTTGTCCTCTCCTGCGCTGTCTTGGGCTGTCTCCCAAAGTTCTACCGCCCTCTGACGATAGCCTAAATTATAAAGCTCATTACCTAGCTTCACATAGTTAATTGGAGTTAGCTGACTTTTGTTAATCACGTCAATGGCTTGTTCCCAATCAGCCTCTTTCTGCTGAGTTTGTCCCAAAACCTGATAGGTCGCTCCCCGCAAAATTAGGTTCTGAGCCATCCGTAAGCTAGACTCAGGAGATTGTGAAGCCTCAATTTCCTCTAACCTATTGCTATAGACACTCAAGGCCCGTTCTGCTTCTTCAATACAGGTAGATTGACTAATGCAAGAGTTATCTCCTGTGAGGTCAAATACACGTAGCAATGCCTGTCTATCTTGTTCCCAATTCGCATCAACTGAACGCTCAAGGAGTGGATTTTCAACCCACCAATTTGTTATTAAATTCCACCACCATGTGTGGAACCTTTCCCCACGATTGATTCGCTCTACACTCTCTGTTATTCGCCTCTGACCTATAGCTGACCCCCCCTCAAGATTATGATATCGACTATCAAAGTTCGAAGGACTATTAGACTGAGCTAGACCGGTCAAAGGTATCGCAGCGGCTAATCCTAGTCCAGTTAACAAACCGACACTCAACTGGTTAAATTTCCTTAGCATTTGAACCTATAATTTGTGCAGTGATTGTGTTTTCTCTGACACCCTGCAACCAGCATAGGCAGCACAAAACCGAACGTCAATTCATAAAGGTCAGAAAAAATAGCCTGAACTTTCGGCAAATTCACCCAGGAAAAGTTCATAAAGTTCATAAAGTTCATGAAAATCCCCAAAATTAAACCCGATTTGTCCGGAAATCTCATGAGTTGGGAGTCATAAAGTTCATAAATACCCTGTTATCGCGGTATTTGGATCATCTTCCGGCAACCCCCCTATGACCCCAGCAGACACCCCCAAATTGCTGAACCTCGCTCAGACTCTGGTGTCTGAGCAAACCTCCAAACCCCTCAATGAACTGGAACTGGCGGTTCTTGAGGGAATCCTCCTGGGACAGACCTATGAGCAAATTTGTCAAAACCAGAACTTCGCTCAGGGGGTTGACTATATTCAAAAATGTGTGGCTTACCAACTACGGCGGCGGTTGACCCAGGCCATGAAACGAGGCGGCTACTTGAGCGAGGACGCCAATAACCTAAAAAAAAAGAC
>SMDP01000302.1 GCA_012911965.1 Geitlerinema sp. P-1104 | reverse complement strand
GCTTGATCGTAGGCGGCGATGGCACTTTCGAGATTAGCAGCCGGGTTGATGCCCATAGAGGCTTGGGTGCTGTGGGCAGAACCGAAGTTATTCAGGGTTTGGGAGAAGTCTTTGTCTAACCCCAACTGCCGACTAATCCGGGCCGCTTGATCGTAGGCGGCGATGGCACTTTCGAGATTGGCGGTGGGGTTGATGCCCATCTCCGCTTGGGTGGTGCGGGTAACTCCGAGGTTATTCAGGGTATCGGAGAGGTCTTTGTCTAACCCCAACTCCCGCCTGATCCGGGCGGCTTCATTGTAGGCGGCGATGGCACTTTCGAGATTAGCAGCCGGGTTGATGCCCATAGAGGCTTGGGTGGTGCGGGTAACTCCGAGGTTAGTCAGGGTTTGCGAGAGGTCTTTGTCTAACCCCAACTGCCGACTAATCCCGGCGGCTTCATCGTAGGCGGCGATGGCGCTTTCGAGATTGGCGGTGGGGTTGATGCCCATCTCCGCTTGGGTGGTGCGGGCAGAACCGAGGTTAGTCAGGGTATCGGAGAGGTCTTTGTCTAACCCCAACTCCCGCCTGATCCGGGCGGCTTCATTGTAGGCGGTGATAGCACTTTCGAGATTGGCGGTGGGGTTGATGCCCATCTGGGCTTGGCTGAGGTGGACAGAACCGAGGTTATTCAGGGTTTGGGAGAGGTCTTTGTCTAACCCCAACTCCCGCCTGATCCGGGCGGCTTCATTGTAGGCGGTGATGGCACTTTCGAGATTAGCAGCCGGGTTGATGCCCATCTCTGCTTGAGTGAGGCGGGCAAGACCGAGATTAGTCAGGGCATCCGAGAGGTCTAGCTTTAACCCCAACTGCCGACTAATCCGGGCCGCTTCATTGTAGGTGGTGATGGCACTTTCGAGATTGGCGGTGGGGTTGATGCCCATCTGGGCTTGGCTGAGGTGGGCAAGACCGAGATTAGTCAGGATTCCGGATAGGTCTTTGTCTAGCCCCAACTGCCGACTAATCCGGGCCGCTTCATTGTAGGTGGTGATGGCACTTTCGAGATTGGCGGTGGGATTGATGCCCATCTGGGCTTGGCTGAGGCGGGCAGAACCGAGGCCCGTCAGGGTTCCGGAGAGGTTTTTGTCTAACCCCAACTGCCGCATTATCCGGGCGGCTTCATTGTAGGTGGTGATGGCACTTTCGAGATTGGCGGTGGGGTTGATGCCCATCTGGGCTTGGCTGAGGCGGGCATTTCCGAGGTTATTCAGGGTTCCGGAGAGGTTTTTGTCTAACCCCAACTGCCGCATTATCCGGGCGGCTTCATTGTAGGTGGTGATCGCCCTTTCCAGATTGGCGGTGGGGTTGATGCCCATCTGGGCTTGGCTGAGGCAGGCATTTCCGAGGTTATTCAAGGTTCGCGCCCGTCTTTCGGCGGTATAGATTCCCAGTTCCAGCACCACCCCATAACCGCGAATGGCAATCCCTTGCACTTCTGTATACCGACCATAGGGAAAGTCGCTGATACTGATGCAGGTATCTTCGACTAAGCCTGCTACCCCTTCAGCTTGGTTGGGATACTGCGCGAGAAGTCTCGGCATTGACTGGGCAATAACATCCCCCAAGGCGGGAACAATCAACCCCATATTTTGCCGCATCACCTGATGCACTGCTGTTGTGCCGGCCTCCATTTCTACTTGCAGCAGTTCCCCCCAAAAATCTTTTAATGCCACTTGCTGATTTGCCTCCGTCCCCTCACTCGCCCAAAACGCCCCCACCTGTTGCGCCATCTTGCGTAAGAAACCCATAACCCTAAGCCTCCCCCTGCTCACACATCTGCACAAACCCCTCATCCACCAACTCCAGATGACGGTTGAGGACATCATTTTCCTCCCCAATGGGACATTCCAGGAGTTCTTGAATTAGGGAGAGATAGGCTTGCACTCGTTGTTCATCCATCACCGCGCACCAGGAGAAGTCACCCCCATTTTACCCCCGGACCCACCCTGAGAAGCCGGGTTACTTTCTTAACTTTTTATGAAGGAATCGCTATCCTGCCAACAACTCAGGTTCTTTTACCCCAATCCGCTATTTTCGGGAGTTGACCGGCACAATTGGGCTACAGTCCCGTTAAACTAGATGGTATCCCGCCCCTGAAATTACCCCATTATGGCACTAACGATTCCCCCAAAACTTATCTACTGGCTGCAAGTCAAACCAGGCGACCCGATTCATCTCGCCATTTCCCCTGATGGCAACGTCTATTTAGAACCCGCCCCAAAAGCGGCTAAAATTGATGTCCGTACTTTATCCGGCTGTTTCTAAAACCCAGACAGAAAACCCGTTTCTCTAGCAGAAATGGAACCAGCTATTGTTGCAGGAGCAGCCGTTGAATAGAGTGGGCTTATGCCACCCCATTGCGGGTCTTTCTCCATAGCTGCCCGTCAAATCAGGACTCCCATTCTCCCCGTAAAACTCCGAGGTTCAGCCGGACAATATCCCCCTTACTTTTCAGGAAATAACCCGTTACACTCGAAAAAACATCCCCCAGAACATCCCATGCAAATCACCATTGAAATTCCCGACGAATACATTCAGCAACTCCAGCCCAACCTGGATAATTTTTCGCAGCGGATTCTCGAAACCCTCGTGATTGACGCCTACGAAGCCCAACAGATTACCGCTGCTGAAGTTGGACAGATTCTCAACCTTGACCGTTTTGCAGTCGAGCATCTCCTCAAGCAAAAAGGAGCCTATTATCCCTACAGTTTAGCTGATTTTGAACAAGATTTGCAAACCCTCAATACCCTTCAGAATCAGTAAAAAGTTCGATGATTGTTGTTTCCGATACATCACCCATTCTTTATCTAATCCTGATCCATCAAGTTGAGCTACTTCCAAGATTTTACAACCAAATCATTATTCCCGATATTGTCTCTGAAGAAATGCAGGCGAGCGGTGCGCCATCCCCTTTAAAAACATGGATTGCCGCTCCTCCTCCCTGGTTACAAATTCAGCAGACACCCCCCATGAATCAACCCGACCTAAAACGCCTCCATCGCGGGGAACAAGCCGCTATCCTATTGGCACAATCAATTAGTGCCGATTTGCTCATTGTCGATGATTTAGCGGCTCGTCAAGCTGCCCAAAAACAAGGTCTTAAAATTATTGGTTTATTAGGCATTTTAGGCGAAGCTGGACGGCGCAACTGGATCGATTTTCCAACCACATTAGAAGAACTGTTAAAGATGACGAATTTTCGGGCTTCTCCCCAACTGGTACAAGCTCTGCTGGCAAGGTTTGACCGCCCTTCAGACCAGACCTGCTATGATGATTCTTAGCTCCCAATCCTCTCAAAACCTAAAAGTTCGGGAGATGGGCCTACCCATCTCTTTAGTCTCAATCCTCAGTAATTAAGTTTACAATACTCTCTAAGTCTATCCCCTCGGCTAAAATGCGATAAACTCTTTTTCCCAGAGGGGGTGTGTTTCTCCCTGGGTGTTATCCTTGCGGAGATGATACGCACATAAATAGAGGTTGGGGGCGAAAATCCTCATCATAACTGATTATCAGTCAGGGGAGTTGCTTGTCCAGCAGCGCGTTGTTGTTTGGCGTGACGTGCCGCAGTGACTAAGGCAAATTGAGTCCGATTAAATGCCGTATCCCACCGTTGTTCATCCTGTAAATCGGCGATATAGTCTCGCAAATGTTCAATCACTTGGATTTGAGCTGTATCGGGCAACGATTCAACTAGGGTTACTAAGTCTTGAATTGCTTGGGATGACATTTGTAAAATTCCTGATTTAGTGGTTTGAGTTGCCATGAAAACCGTCAAGATTTACCCTCTTTTGTCCCCATTCTCGGAACCCGGTTTCGGAGGATTTCGGTAATCTCAGGATATTGATTGA
>SMDP01000301.1 GCA_012911965.1 Geitlerinema sp. P-1104 | reverse complement strand
TCCAGTCATGGCCATGGCTTGGATGTGATGGCTTATGGGGGAACCACGGAGAATCCCCAATTGTCTTTAGCTGGGGATGGTCTGGGAACGATGTCTGGGACTTCTGTGGCCACGGCGAAGGTGACGGGTGCTGTGTCCCAGGTTTGGGCCGCTAATCCTGAGTTGAGTTATCGCCAAGTGGTTGAGATTATTCGCGATACGGCGACGGATTTGGGAAGTACGGGTTGGAATACTGAGACGGGGACTGGCTTGTTAAATATGACGGCGGCGGTTCATTTGGCGAAGGCGACGAAGCCAGAGGTTCACTTTGCCCCATCGAGCTTGATTCCTGAGAGTTGGAGTGGCGAAGGTCAGTACGACCCCAGCGAGCGGGCTGTTCAGGTCTACCCTGAGAGTTTTGGCGGGACAGTTGCGCCCATTACTCCAGCAAATGGCAATGGTATTCAATTCCGTTTCTCGCCAAGGCTTGGAGACCGTACTTCTGGTTACCAGAATGCTATCGTCAGCGGTAGCCACCAGACCTTTGATGCTTGGACCTATGGCGACAGTGTCAATGACTTCTGGCAAGGCACTCCAGATGAGTTGTGGTACCGCGTTAGTGGGACGAGCTATTGGGTACCTAGTGCTTGGATCAATGGTTATCCAGGAAGCCGCCCGCCTGTCTTAAAACCGTCACCAGCACCGGCTCCCACACCGGCTCCCACACCGGCTCCAGCGCCAGCACCGGCTCCCACACCGGCACCGACTCCCACACCGGCACCTATTCCTAATGTCTCTATTAATCTCAGTTCTCCCAACTACCAGGATGGCAATTTAAATCCGTATGCCTGGAACCAATCACTAATTGGTCAGTGTACTTGGTACACCTATGGCCGGATGCTTGAAACAGGGCTAATGCCTCCTAATGCTACAACTCATTTCCGGGGTCATGCTTATAAATGGACAGCCGATGGATTAAGTTTAGGTTTACCTGTGACGAGTACCCCAACACCGGGAGCCAGGGGGGTTGTAGTTTGGCCGGCTGGAGTACAAGGCGGTCATTCTGAGTTTGGTCATGTTGCCTTTTTGGAGGAAGTTTATCCTGATGGCAGGATTCGTATTTCTGAATCAAATTGGGCTGGAAACCCTGCTGGAAGTACAAGAACTTTAACACCCAACCAGTATAACGGTCTTCAATTTATTCAATTGGAAACTGCTCGGAGTCATCATTCAGCCGATAATCTGCCTGAAAGCTCTAATTTATTTACAGGTCGGATTATCTCAACAATTGGGGCGAATGTCCGCTCTGGTCCGAGTACCAATCATGCAATTGTTGGGACGCGCAATTATGGTGAAACTGTTACGTTTGATGGGGTGCGGACAGGCGAATTTATTTCTTATTCGGGTTTAGGCACTGCAACCGATCAGTGGTACCGGATTGCGGGAACTGACCAATGGATTTCAGCGGCGATCGTTCATGGTGGCCCCAACAATTCTTTAGATGCGCCCAAAGCTCGTCCGGGTGAACAGCAGCAATATACCATCAAACCTGGTGATACTCTTTGGGATATTGCACGGCGTTATTTGGGTGATGGTCGTCGTTGGGTTGAAATTCAGAAACCTGATGGTAGTACATTTACTGAGGAAGAAGCACGGCGGCTGCAACCGGGTCAGTCAGTCTATCTTCCAGTTATTGGTGGACCTCCAGTCAAACCAGAGCAACCGACTAATGATGTTGAGCGACCTGGTCCTGATAATCAGGTAGATAATCAGCCGTTTGAGTTAAAATCTGAATCAATCAATATCGATTTTTCCATAAACAATGGCAGTTTGTGGGGATTGGATCATCCTTGGGGGGGAGGACTAAACTTTTCCCAGAGCTTTGAAACTCCCAAGCTAAATCTACTCAACATTGCTGACTTATCTTTCTCGTTCGATCTAACGGCTGAAGCTTTTTTAAGTGCCGGTACATTTGGATTGGATTTTCCAGCCTTATTTAATATTAGCTATCCTGAAAATGTTGAGGCAGGTTCAATTATAGATTTAACATTCGAGTCAGCAAACTTAGGTAACGAGGAACTGAAATTCCAGACTTTTTTGGGTGCTGGTATATCTATCGGTGCTGGATTAGGGTTTCAGCTAGAAGCTTCAGGAGATCCTCTTGAGATAGGATTCATCAAAATTGAACCGCCCTCGTTTGAAGGTAGAATAGATTTAGAGTTAGATGCTTTTGATCTTGCTAGTTCATTTTTAAAGCCTGGCGGCTTCGATTTAGGATTGTCAGGAAGTACTGAAGTATGGAATTATGCAAACTCTCTTAAGTCCGAGGATTCTGCACTGCAGTATTTTGGGACTGACATAGATGGGCTAACACTAAAAATCGGACTTGATATCAAGAAAGAGTCTATCTTTTCTATTACTGGCTTCCAGGTCACCTTTGACAACCTTGGTTTAGATCAATGTTTTTACGTTGGTTTAGATGGGCAGTCTCAGTCAATACAAATTCCCATCCCTACAAATATTCCAGCCGGTGGTGCATACAACCTAACTCCAACTATTAAGCCAGTGGGAACTTTAAGTACGAGCTTTATCCCTGGCGTAAAAGCCGAAGCTTCACTGGGGTTTGACTTTATCAGTTCCTTGTTGTCAGACAGAATGCCTAATTTTCCGGGTAAAGAACAATTTTTAGGAAGTTTGGGTAGTATTGGTTTGTCGGAGTCATGGTCAGCTTACGCTGATATATTTCCGAGTATTAAGCATTCAGCAGATGTTTTTGATTGGGATATATCCGATTTTCGAATTCCCATGAAGCTTAAATAACCATTGATTTATCTTAGTATTACAGAAAAATATGACCATACTTTTTTCTGTAATACTAAGATATTTTAAGGAGTCTTTGCCATCACAGCCAACGAGAGAATAAGGGTTTGAACTAGATCTGACAGAAGAGAGATATCACAATTTGATTTTAATTTAGGCTTGCTTCATAATAAAAACATTGTAAAAGGGAAAAACATGGAATCTCAAGTACTATTAACTATTCAAAACGAATCAATTTCTTTTGTGCAAGCCTTGAAGTATTTACGCACAACAGGAGATGACCAAGCATTTATTCTTAAAATCCTGCGTCAACATCTTGTTGAAGAAGAAATTAAAAAGAATGATAATTTTGTAGTGAAGTCAAGTGAATTAGAACAATCCATTGTGCAACTCCGTACTCAAAATGGATTAGTGGCTCCAGAAAAGTTTGAGGCATGGCTCCAAGAAAAAAATATGAGTTATGAGTCTCTACGAGACCAACTGGAAAAGCGGCTCAAAGCTGAAAAATTGAAGCTAGAGATCACTGAATCGAAAATTCAGCCATTTTTTGAAATGAATCAGAAAAAACTGGAAAGAATTGCACTATCAAGAATTGTTGTTGCACAACAACAGGAAGCCGAAACCATCAAAGCTCAACTTCAAGAAAATCCTGAGTCTTTCGGAGAACTAGCTCAGAAACATTCCCTGACTGAAGATCGCTATGTTAAGGGGATCATGCCCCTAATCTTTATCTCCCAACTTCCTGAAGTGGCCCAAGAGCCTGTTCGTGTTGCACCTCCGGGATCAATCATTGGACCATTTGCTCTCGAAGGTGGTTATTGTCTTCTCCGTGTAGAGCAATTTATTCCAGTGGAGTTGGATGATACCCTAAAACAGCAAATCCGAAATCAGATTTTTGAACAGTGGTTGGCTGAAAAGTTATCCCAATGTGAGGTTAAATTACACGTTTTATAAAAATAATCCCTACATTCAACCAAACTTTTGCCGGGTCAACGTTGGTACAATTTGTAGAGTGCGATCGCCCAAACCCCATACTCAACCCATACCCAAACTCAAGCCTCCTATGAACGACGAGTTTCCACCTCAAACTC
>SMDP01000300.1 GCA_012911965.1 Geitlerinema sp. P-1104 | reverse complement strand
GAGTTTGGGAAAAAGCACAGGCGCGAGTGGCGGCGGTGGAAGCGAAACAGGCGGAACTGGAGGCCCAGTTACAGCAAACTCCGAGTCGCCTAGAAAGTTTGGGGCAACACTTACCCAAATCATCAGCTTCAGGGAATCCAGAAACTCAATCTCAAAAAACTAGCAGCAACAAAACAAACCGTTTTTTTATTTTTTCTCCTCTTGTATTACTTTTTATTGCCTTAATCTCTCTGATTGCTCGTCAAGATACTTATCTATATAGGTCTTCATTGTCGGATACTCAATTAGACCCCATAAACTCGCCTTTAGACTCTAATTCTAGATCTGAAACTCAATCTATCAGTTCTGACGATTTGCAGATGTCAGAGGGACTTGAACGATTGATGGATGACTACCAATATAATTTAAATCAGTTCAACTCCGCCGCCGACTATAACCGGCAGGGGTTTATTCATACTCAGGAACAGGATTATCGCCAAGCAATTGAGTATTATGAAAAAGCGATACAAGTAGATCCTAATTTTGAGAATGCTTACCTTAATAGAGGCAATGCTTATCTAGCACTAGAAGAACACCAAAAGGCAATTCAAAGTTATACTGAAGCAATACAAGTTCATCCAGAATCATTCACCGCCTATAATAGTCGCGGCTTTGCTTATAGTGATTCAGGCAACTATGAGCGTGCAATCAGAGACTATGACGAGGCTATACGACTGAATCCAGAGTTTCATAATGCCTATCAAAATCGTGGCTTTGCTTATCGAAAAATTGGAGATTTTCATCAGGCTTTGGAGGATTATAGTCAGGCAATTCAGCTTAATCCTGAATCTTACGTAGGATATCAACATCGTGGTATTACTTATCGCATTTTAGGAAACTATGAGCGAGCCATCGCAGATTACAATCAAGCGATACGTCTCAATCCTGATTATGCAAATATCTATAATAATCGGGGTAATGCCTATCGTTTTTTGGGGTATCTGGAACTTGCGATCGCAGATTACAATGAAGCCATTAAACTAAGACCTGATTTTCACACGTTCTATAACAACCGTGGTCATGCCTACCTTGACTTAGGGAAACAGGAGTTAGCAGATTTAGATTTCAAAACATCCGAAACCTTAAGGTGAATCTTGATTGATAAACAATGGCTTTAATGCCATAAAAAAACAAATAATTCGAGTTCATATTAACATTAAAATAGCTAACAACAAACCAAGTTACTCGCCTATGAAATGTCCCGTTTGCGGAAGCCAAAATCCTGACTCCTCCGAGACTTGTTCCGTCTGTGGCTATGACTTGACCCCTTACCCGTCTGTACTGGGTGAGATTCCCGAGGCGTTTTTGGAGAAGGAACGGCGACGAGTGGCGGCGGCGAAACAGGTTTGGGAGAAGTCTCAGGCGCGAGTGGTGGCGGCGGAAGCGAAACAGGCTGAATTGGAGGCCCAGTTACGGCAACTCCAAGCTCAGGAGTCGAGAACATCGCTGGGGTTGACTAATTATGAATCTATCCTCATCCGTTCTTTTAAAGGTCATTCCGATGAGGTTTGGAGTGCTAATTTCAGCCCCGATGGCACTCACATAGTCTCAGCCTCTAAGGACAGAACGGTGAAACTGTGGCGGGTGAGCGATGGTCAACTCATCCGGTCCTTTAAGGGTCATTCGGATCAGGTTAGGACTACCAATTTCAGCCCGGATGGGACTCTGGTGGTCTCCCCTTCCTGGGACAAAACGGTGAACCTGTGGCGGGTGAGCGATGGTCAACTCATCCGGTCCTTTAAGGGTCATTCTAATCTGGTCAGGAGTGCCAATTTCAGCCCCGATGGGACGATGGTGGTCTCCGCTTCCTCCGATAGAACTGTAAAACTGTGGCAGGTAAGTGATGGTCAATTCATCCGGTCCTTTAAGGGTCATGCAGATACGGTCGCGAGTGCGAATTTTAGTCCCGATGGCACGATGGTGGTCTCCGGTTCCTCTGATAGAACGGTAAAACTGTGGCAAGTGAGCGATGGTCAACTCATCCGGTCTTTTAAGGGTCATTCGAGTTGGGTCAGGAGTGCCAATTTCAGCCCTGATGGCACGATGGTGGTCTCGGCTTCCCACGACAACACGGTGAAATTATGGCCCCTGAGCAATGGTCAACTCATCAAGTCCTTTGAGGGTCATTCCGATGAGGTCATGAGTGCTAATTTCAGCCCCGATGGCACTCAGATAGTCTCAGCGTCTAAGGATAAAACAGTGAAACTGTGGCGGGTGAGCGATGGTCAACTCATCCGGTCCTTTAAGGGTCATTCCCACAAGGTCACGAGTGTCAATTTCAGCCCCGATGGCACGATGGTGGTCTCCGCATCCTGGGACAAAACGGTGAAACTGTGGCTGGTGAACACCTAGACTCGTCTCATCCATCGCGTCTGTGATTGGCTGGCCCCCTAACTCATCAATGCGAAGACTCCAACCGCCAGGTCAATCTGCGATTATCTCCTCCCCATCACTCCTAAGACAAGGGTTCAGGAAACGACTACACTATATACACTATATAAGGAAGCCAAGTCGTGGCGGCGGCCACCCACACCCGCCACAGCACTGACTGACTTGGGGAGTTCATAGCACAGTCACCTCATCGGTTTTCGGGTTTGTTGCTCCCTAGCCGCAACTCCTTAAGAGCCGATTGAACTCCGTTCCCCATCACCCACTCGCCTATGAAATGCCCTGTTTGCGGAAGCCAAAATCCTGATTCCTCGGAGACTTGTTCCGTCTGTGGCTATGACTTGACCCCTTACCCCTATGTACTGGGTGGGATTCCCGAGGCGTTTTTGGAGAAGGAACGGCGGCGAGTGGCGGCGGCGAAACGAGTTTGGGAACAAGCACAGGCGCGAGTGGCAGCGGCGGAACGGCGTTGGGAACAAGCACAGGCGCAAGTGGCGGCGTTGGAACGGCGGTCGGGACAAGCGGAACTTAAGCCTCAGTTGCAGCCACTCAAAGTTCAGGAGTCAAGGAATTCGAGGGGAGCGACTAATAAACCACCCCAGCCTTTAAACAAACCGTTCAAGTCGTTTGAGGGCCATTCAGATTCGGTCTGGAGTGCCAATTTTAGCCCTGATGGCACTCAGGTGGTCTCCGCCTCTCGGGACAGAACGGTGAAACTGTGGCGGGTGAGCGATGGTCAACTCATCCAGTCCTTTGAGGGTCATTCGGGTTGGGTCCGCAGCGCCAATTTCAGCCTCGATGGCACGATGGTCGTCTCGGCTTCCGACGATAGAACGGTGAAACTGTGGCGGGTGAGCGATGGTCAACTTATCAAATCCTTTGACGGTCATCCCCGTCGGGTCAGAAGTGCGAATTTCAGCCCCGATGGCACTCAGGTGGTCTCGGCTTCCGACGACGGAACGGTGAAACTGTGGCGGGTGAGTGATGGTCAACTCATCCGGTCGTATAAGGGTCATGCAGATACGGTCAACAGTGGGAATTTTAGTCCCGATGGCACTCAGGTGGCCTCCGGTTCCTCTGATAGAACGGTAAAACTGTGGCAGGTTAGCGATGGTCAACTCATCTGGTCGTTTAAGGGTCATTCGAGTTGGGTCAGGAGTGCCAATTTCAGCCCTGATGGCACTCAGGTGGTCTCGGCTTCCAGAGACGGAACGGTGAACCTGTGGCGGGTGAGTGATCGTCAACTCATCAGGTCTTTTGAGGGTCATTCGGATTGGGTCAACAGTGCCAATTTCAGCCCCGATGGCACGATGGTCGTCTCCGCTTCCAACGACGGAACGGTGAAACTGTGGCGGGTGAGCGATGGTCAACTCATTAAGTCCTTTGAGGGTCATTCCCACAAGGTCACAAGTGTCAATTTCAGCCCCGATGGCACGATGGTGGTCTCCGCGTCCTGGGACAAAACGGTGAAACTGTGGCTGGTGAATACCTAAACTTGTCTCATCCAGCA
>SMDP01000030.1 GCA_012911965.1 Geitlerinema sp. P-1104 | reverse complement strand
TAAAGTGGTCGATATCCAAGAGGATGACCCCAATCGGCTCTTGAGTGCGTTGACTGCGGGCGATCGCCTGTTCAAAGTTTTCTTGCAAATAGCGACGGTTAAATAACCCCGTCAGGGGATCGCGGATACTTTGACGATGTAGGGTTTCTCGTAGATTCAGGTTGGCGATGGCTAACCCAAGTTGTTCACAGAGAGTTTGCGCCAGTTGTTGCTTAGTCTCCCCTAGGGCACTTTCGGTCTGGGTTTCTAGATAAAACAAACCAAAGGTCTCCCCCTGAGCAATAATGGGGATGCAAAAGGTCACAGCTAAATTTTCCGCCTCATGCAGATGATTACAGCGGGGACTGGCACTATGCCCATGACGGTAGTAAGGACGACCTCGCCGTAATGCCCAACAGTCCTCAATGGGGAACTGCTCCTGAGACTCGATGGCACCTCCCCACTGGGCAACTTTCTCGATGCGGGACTTCGAGGGATTCATCTCAAATAATGCGCCACGACAATGGGGAAAAAGGGGCGCAATGAAGCAGCTTAGAGTTTGATAGACTTCATTAACGGTTAGACAGGCTTGTAGGAACTCATTGATTTGACTTAGGATCAGCATCTCCTGATGGCGTTCTCTGAGGTCTGTCAGATGCTGTTCTAAGTCTTGATTGGCCTGTTGCAGTGCTTTTTCCGACAGCTTGGCTTGGGTGATGTCCCGGAAGGTCACAGTAAAGCCATCTCCAAGTTTGACGGCGATGGTCTCAAACCAACAGTCAATTCCCTCATGTTGATAATGGAACTCGTTCACAAACGTCTCTGCCGATTCCACCACCTGAACATAGGCATCAAAAAGTCCATCGGTTTTATTACCGGGCATTTCTTCTAGGAGCCGTTTCCCCACTAGATCCTCGGGCGATCGCCCCACCAGTTTCCCCGCCTGTGGATTACTCAACAGCCAGATAAAATCCACAAGGGTTCCTTGAGCATCCCGCAAGGCTTCAAAGGCCATAATGCCATCGAGGGAGCTATTGAGAACACCACTTAACTGAGACTCAGACTCCCGCAAGTGGGCTTCAATCTCGACCATCGGCGTAATATCACTGAGCAGTTTAATACAGCCGTCATACTCTCCCTGGGAATTCACTTGGGCGGTACTGGAGATCAGAACCCAAAGGGGGGTTCCATCCCGCCGCGATAGGGCCGCTCGACGCTGTTGAGAGATATCGCCGACAGAAACTTGAGCAAATCCGTCTTCTTCCTGGAGCAGATAAGCCTCAAAAGGCGTTCCCAGGAGGTCTTCGATAGGATAGCCCAGCATCGTAGCCAGTTGTTGATTGACGAAGCGAGTCTGATTTTGGCCATCTAAAACCCACACCCCTTCTAGGGTGGTTTCGATGATCGTTCGGTATTTGGCCTCGCTTGCTTGTAGGGCTAACTCTGCCTGTTTGCGATCGGTAATATCGTAGTCAATCCCCGTCATGCGGATGGGAACTCCCTGAGCATCTCGTTGAATCAGAGCCGCCTCCCGAAGCCATCGCTGTTCCCCATCAGGCCGGCGAATCCGAAATTCGAGATCAATCGGGGTTCCCTGTTGTAAGGCGGCGTTCATAGCGGTTTCAAAGCGGGGGCGATCTTCCGGCTCCACGAGATCGATCCAATCCTCATAGCTGGGATCTCCTTCCAAGTTAGAGACTCCCAGCAAATCGTACATTCGTTGATCCCAATGGGTCACATCGCCAAATGTCCAATCCCAGGTCCCAATTTGACCGGCATCCAAGGCTAAGTTGAGACGGGTGGATAGGGCTTCGAGTTGAGTTTGGTAGTCGAGGGTTTCTGTGATATCACGAGCGGCGCAATAGATGAGGTCTCCTACGGGAACAGAGCGCCATTCTAGATAGCGATAGGAGCCATCCTGACAGCGATAGCGATTGACAAAGTTCAGGATCTGCTCTTGATTGGCTAATCGCGAAAGTTGGCTGCGAGTCTTGTCTAAATCCTCGGGATGGATATATTGAAGACAGTTTTGGCCCTCTAAGTGTTCGAGAGGATAGCCGAGGGTTTTTTGCCACTGGCTGTTGAGGCGGACAAATTCCCCTCGGGTGTTGGCAATACAGAGCAAATCAAGGGCTACGGAGAAGAAGCGATCTAATTCTTCGGTTTTGGCTTGTAGTTTTAGTTCGGACTCCTTCCGTTTAGTAATATCTTTTATAAAACAATAATGTCCAGTAAATTTGCCGTCTTTGTCATAATCGGCAACTAGATACAGATGCTTGTAAAATAGAGAGTTGTCTTGGCGCAATCCTCTAACTTCGAGTTCGACTTTTCCCGTTCTCAACATCTGTTGATAGGACGCTTGGACAGTCGGAATATCATCAGGATGAACCGTTGGCTGCCAAGAGTGACCAATGAGCTGCTCGGAGGCATAGCCACAAATGCTGGCATAGGCTGGGTTTACGGTCTGATAGTATCCTTCTGGATTGAGATAGGCGATGCCTTCAACGGCATGTTGGAGAGCTTTATTTTTTTGTTTTAATTGTTGATTGACGGTGGCAATAGTAACGTTATTTTTGGAAACTTCAACTTCTAACTGTGCCTTGGTAGCTGCTAGTTCTTTTAGAAGATGAGCCTGGGTGATGGCAACTTCACTGTGAATTGCAATTTGCCGAAATCCCTCAATTTCTGAAGCGTGCCAATCTCGGGTGGCACAACAGTGATGAGCTGAGAGTAATCCCCAAATTTTATCATTTTGGAAGAGGAGAATGACCAAAGTGGCTTTGGTCTGGATGCGGCGAAGGAAGTCGAGATAGCAAGGATCTAAATTGCTTTGTTCCAGATCGGAGATCGCCCGTAGGGTATCCTGGTTCTCCAAGTGATTTGGTCTTTGAAAGCAGAGATCTTGAATACTCTGGTTTTGGAGAGACCAGATCGGATCGGAGACGGACTCGACGACTACCTCACCCCACTCTTGGTCATGGATTTGATAGAACAACACGCGATCGCACCCCAGTAACCCCTGGACTTCATCGACGGTAGTTTGCAGAATCTCATGAAGTTGTAGAGATTCACGAATCCGCAAAGCACTACGAGCAACGAGAGCGCCCCAGTTGCTATGAGAGGTAGGGCTGGGAGTGACCGATGACTGGCATCCATTTGGCTCTCGACTGGGGTCTCCATTCTGGCGTGTAAGATTCATCGGATGGGTGACGTCTTTTGACCGGTGTTTGGGGTGGATTATCCCTTTATTGTACCCACCTAGGAGCCGTGTTTTGGAGTTAGGACACAGCCGGTCCAGCTAACATGACCTCAGGGGGGCCATGAGACTTGAGCCTCCCGAGAGGGAGCAGAGAGGCTTGGGAGAATCTTAACGAAAGATAACAAGTCTTTCTTCTGGGGCGATCGCTCCGTCACAATGGAGAGTAGAACATCTTTAAAAGTCATATCAAAATCCATTATGCAAGCTGCTGAACGACTACTCGAACGCTATGCTGCTGGCGAGCGTAACTTCCGGGACCTGGATCTATTTCGCGCTGACCTCAATGGGGCAGATTTGAGTGGGGCCAGTTTTTTCCGGGCCAATCTGTTTGGTGCCAATCTCTTCCGCGCGAATTTGATTGGCGTGACCTTTTACAATGCCACCCTGATTGGGGCCAATCTCTACTGTGCGAATCTCAGTGGGGCCGATCTCAGTGGCGCGAATCTCACCTGCGCTCATTGTGAAGGAGCCGATCTCAGTGGCGCCGATTTAACGGCGGCGGATCTCGGTGGGGTTGATTTTAGCCATGCCAATCTCAGCTATGCCAATTTAACCCGCAGTAATCTAATGCGGGCCAGTTTGGTGAATGCCAAGCTCGACCATACGAACTTCACCGGTGCTGATTTGAAATGGGCCAACCTCAATGACGCTCAACTCAGTGACACTCAGGTGCGTTCGGCTCAATTTGCCCATGCAATCGGCTTAACAGCCGAGTGGCAGGCGCGCTTGAAACAGGAAGGGGCGATTATCTCGGCCTAGGAGGGTTTTGCTAAGACTGAGATTGGGGTAACGGGGCAAACAGGAGTAAGCCGGCCAAAATGGTCAGGATTGAGGCAGCGTAAAATACCGTCGTCAGATCCCAGATGTTGAGGACAACCCCCAACAGCACCGGCGAGGCAAATTGCCCCAGAAAACTAATCCCGGTTCCCACAGCCAAAATACTGGCTCGGAGTTCAAAGGGGGAGAGGTTGGCGAGGGCGTTATACAGGTTGGGTAGGACAATGCCAAAGCCAACCCCAAAGATGGCAGCCGCGACCAACACCCCCCACAACTCTGTAATCCAGGGAATCGGGGCCAGGGTGGCGGCCATAATGCCAAACCCTAAGGCGGTGGACTGGTTTAAGCCGATCATCTTGGCTAGGGGTTTGGCACCAAAGGCGGAAATTAGGGCGGCCCCAATGGCCCGCGAGGCCAGAACCATCCCATTGAGTTTGGGGGTTAGGCCCAAGGCTTGATCGAGGTAAATTGGGGCATAGATCACCACGGCATACATGGCAATTGAAGATAATCCCATGGTGACGAGCAGGCGAGCGGTAACGGGACGAGTGAGTTCTCGGGTGAGTTTGCTGCCTAAGCCTTGGGAGGGAGTCGCTTTGGAGACGGAAGATTGGGAGGAGTCGAAGGCGTAGATTCCCAGAAGTGCTAGGGGAAAGGCGATGCCATTGAGGTAGAAGGCAGCTTGCCAGTGGGTGTTGCCCACCAGTCCCCCGAGAAGCGGATAGACAATTCCTGTTAGGGTGAGGGCAGCGGTGGCAAAGCCCAGCATCCGGGTTCGTTCGTCTCCTTCGTAAAGTCGTCCTAAGACCCCTAAACAGGAGGCGGCGAGTCCTCCGCAGGCAATGCCCAGTAGGCCCCGCACTAATAGTAATGACCAAAAGTTGGGCATCCAGGCTCCGACAACGCCAAAAATACCGTAGAAGGCCATGGCGGGGAAGAGAACTCGGGATGGTCCGATTTTGTCGGCCAGCAACCCCAGTAGGGGACTGCATAGGGCTAGGGTGAGACAGTGGAAACTGGCTAGGGTTCCCCCCCAGGCTAAATCGATGTCGAGTTCTTGCATCAGATCGGGCAAGACTGGGGCGATCGCTCCCCCAGCCATGGTGGTGAGAGAACCGGCTCCCAACACCACTGGCACTCTGAGCCTCTCGCGGCTAAATTGTCGAACCCAATCCGTCATATTACCTCCACAGCTTGTAAAGAAAGTGCTATATCATTGCACATCAGGCCCCGGACTCCTATTTTGGAGCAGATGGGTGCTAGCCTACAGTTGACCCTAGGCACAATCTCAACTGTCCTTAGGGTCATGATAGGTATCGGGGATAAAATCCTGCTATCATCGCTGTACCTTAACCGATCCCATTTGGGGACGATTCATTGCAAAATCTATGGGTTATCTGATTTGGCCTGGCTTTGAGGCGGTTTTATCGAGATTGTGGCCGATTAAACCCCTCATTTTAGCGGGGAGTTGCAGATTGCGATCGCGGCAACGTGCCAGTGGTCTTGCCTGTCAGTGAGGATAACAGGTATCTTATCTAGGAAATTAAACTGAGATGTTAGAAACGGCAGCCCATCGGCTATCAAGACCAACGGTGAGGGGAGAAAGCTAGTGCAAGTTATCCAAGAATATGTGCAGAAGTTACACGCACACGGGTTTTACCCCGATGAGTACATCTGTCACGGCAAAGAAGGCAATCTGATTGATATCGAGGAACCGGTGAGTCAAAAACGACTCAAGGTGTTAACCTTCTGTACCAATGATGTCCTCGGACTGGTGCAGAATCCTCAGGTGAAACAGGCGGCCATTGATGCCATTGTTCAATATGGAACGTCTAACAGTTCCTGTGAGGCGTTGAGTGGTCGCATTGATCTACACCGCCAACTGGAACGGGAAATCTCTGAGTTTAAGGATTTAGGCCATACCCATTTGTTTGTGAATGCTTGGATGGCCTTACAAGCTCTGATGGATGCCTTCTGCCATCTGGCAATCCCGATCTCTGGATTTCAGCATACACGAGAAACGCTGATCCTCAGTGATGTCCTCAATCACGGTTGCATCATCTCGGCGATCGCCAACTCAAATAATCGCTCGGGTAAGGTGTTCAGTCAAAGTCCACGGGTGCGGGTGAAGGCCTATCGCCACAACGATGTCAATGATTTGGCCCGCAAACTGCGACGTTATGCGAAGCCCGGCGATCGCATCATGTTAATTTCTGATGCGGTGTTCTCGATGGATGGGGACATCGCCCCATTACCTGAGTTCCTAGATGTGATGGAACAGTATCCTGGCAGTGTCATCGTCATGGATGAGGCTCACGCAAGTGGTTCGGTTGGCCCTTCGGGCCGAGGAATTTACGACCATTTCGGGATTTCACCTCAGGATGTGATCCGGCGGGGGATGGTTCCGATTATTATGACCACCTTCTCGAAGTTTGCGGCTTCGGCTGGGGCGGCGTTGAGTAGTCCCAGTCCGGAACTCAATGACCTGCTGACGGTGTCGCCGACGTCGATTGGTACGATTTCTCTACCCGCACCCATTACGGCAGCGGCGTTGGAGAGTATTCGTCAGGTTCGGCAGCATCCTGAGTTGGTGCAAACCCTGCAAGCGAATACTCGCTATCTGCGATCGCGCCTGGTTGAACATGAGTTCCAGGTGATTGGCGAAACGAATGTGATTCCGGTGATTCTCTCTCCTGAAATCAATCCCAAATACTTTGCCCGCCATCTAATGGACCGCTATGGGATTTGGATTTCGCCAATTTGGTTTATCGCTAAGCCTCGGATGCGGATTACGGCCAATGCCCTGCATACGAAGGAGGAGATGGATCGCCTCGTTGAAGCCATGGTGGAAACCCGAGCTGCTATGTTATCCTCGACGGCAACCGTTAGCGCCTAACCAGTCAAGATGGCTCAGATCACGGTTCGACCGGTGAGCAGTGAGGGCGATCGCCAACAGTTTTTAGAGGTGCCCCAGTGGGTTTATCGCGATGATCCTAACTGGGTTCCTCCTCTGAAAGCCTCGATCGCCGCGCAACTGTCCCCCCAAGATAACCCCTTCCTAAGTTATGGGGAGTTTCAAGGGTTTTTGGCGTTCAACGACCAAGGACGGGCGATCGGGCGTGTCGTGGCAGCGGTGAATCAGCGGTTGATTGAGCGTGAAGGCCGACGAGTCGGACTATTTGGCTATTTTGAATGTATCGAGGATGTCGCCGCCGGCCAGCAGTTGTTGGAGGCGGCTTTATCTTGGTTGGGCGATCGGCAAATCGAGGTGGTGCGCGGCCCCATCAACCTCTCAACCCACAATAACTGTCTCTTTCTCGTCGAGGGCTTCGATCGCCCCCCAATGATGATGATGCCCTACAACCCTCCCTATTATCCCCAGTGGCTAGAGGAGATGGGTTGGCTGAAAGCCAAAGATGCTTACGCCTACGACTTCCCCATGGAGCCATTATCGGACAAATTCGAGAAGGCCTATCGCATTGCCCTCAAATCCGGCATCACCTTTCGCCCCATTCGCACTAAAGGGGAAGGGTTTGACGAGGATGTTCGCAGTCTTTACCAGTTATTTACCCAAGCCTTCGCCAACAATTGGAGTTCCACCCCCCGCACGGAAGCCGATTTCTTGGAGGAGGCCCAACAGCTTAAAAGCCTCGTTGACCCTGACATTTTCCCCATTGCTGAAGATAACGGCGAGATGGTGGGCTTTTTTATGGGTCTCCCGGACTACAATATCGCCTTAAAGCACGTTAACGGAACCCTAAATGTTTGGGGATTGCTCAAGTTTCTCTGGTATCGCCGCCAAATCAAGCAAGCACGGATGATTACCCTCTGTGCGTTGCCTGAATACCGCCGTCAAATGGTTCCCCTAGCTTTGGTCTATCTCACTATGAAAGGGGGGGAGAAACGGGGCTATCAGCGGGCGGAATTGTCCTGGATTTGGGAAGATAACCACCCCTCTCGCCGCATTACGGAAGCTTCTGGCGGGGTGATTGCTCAAACCTATCGGGTGTACGAAAAAGAGCTTTAAAAGCCTAAGCCGGGGTAAACGACATGAGTTTACCCCGGCGGACTGGTTTAGATTTCGTCCCAACCTCCAACACCGGAAGACATCACATAACTGGTGACTTGCGCTTCAAAGAAGTTCGCTTTGGTGTGGCCCTCGGCTTTGGTATCGGAGAATCGCTCTAGGTGAGTATAGGGACTCTTTTGATAGCGGGGTTCGGGATAAAGAGGCTTCAAGCCAATGGCTTTGAGACGGATGTTGGCCAGGTATTTGGTGTATTGTTCGGTGCTGTGTTCCGTAATCCCGAGGATGTTATTCCCCACGATGTGATTCGTCCACTTACATTCATGTCGAACGGCGGTGTCCATCATGTCATAGATCGCATCTTTGGAATGGGGAAAGATGGCCATGGCTTCGGGAAGAAGTTTTTGGAACAGCCGCACATGACTGAGTTCGTCCCGATTTATCATTTTGAAGATGTCGGCACTTCCCGGCATTAACATCCGGGAGGCAAAATTGTAGAAGGCAATAAATCCGTTGTAGAAATATAATCCTTCTAGAATATAGTCGGTCACTAAAGACATGAAGTAGTTTTCCACGGTTGGGTTATCAACATAGCGTTGATATTGCCCAGCAATAAACTGACAACGGTCTTTTAACACCTTATCGGTGCGCCAAAAATCGTAAACCGCTGAGCGGCGATCGCTGGGAATAATGGTCTCAATCATGTATTGATACACATATGTTCAGTTAAGGGCGCAACTCCTCAACCCGTCGCCTTTCAGCAACTGCTACCTGTCACCAGGTAGGTCAGACTATATCATACTCCCGTTTCTAATCTGCTTTAGGGAGTCCCCCCGTTTCCAGTGCCATTGGCTTGCACTGTACTCTCTTTCGAGATAGTCGTTGAACCTTGAGTTAAACCGTATTTTTGTTTGACATCCATATAGGCATCTTGGTTGTTCACAACTGCATTAATCAGGGAGAAAGATTGCTGTTTGGTTAAACCCAACTCTGGTTCTAGATATTCCCGATAAATATCAGTCCAGGATTTACCAGAAAGAACCTTTGATGCGATATCACCCGCTACGTCACGGCTGTATTTAACCTGTCTCAAGCCGGTATCAAAAGCGTGTTTCATATTTTCTGCGTGACTTACGGCTTCGAGGTTTTCAATCCGGTTATCAGTTTTTACGCCGTTTTTGTGATTGATTTCTTGATGCAGAGAATCAAAATCCGGATTGAAGGTTTTGTAGCAAGCGATATGAACCGCAATAGTTTTTCTGTTTCGTTTTCCCTTTTTGAGAATGTAGTAAGTGAACCGTAGATAGCCTATAGAATCTTTTTGAGAGACAACTAGCTTCTGTTTTGAGAAGTTGAGTATATCACCAGATTTGCTGATAAAATACTGCTTCGTTTCCAACCAGTCCATTCGGAAGAACTCTTTACCTTCAAATCGAGTAGTCTGTTTAGGGATTTGGTTAAACCAAGGATCAACCCAATACAGGTTTTCTAAGGAAAGGTTTGTGTTGTCGCCATCCAGGTAGCAAACGGTGTGCTGCCCATCTGACGGCATTCCTAGGTAGGTTTCGGCTAATAGCTCTGCTAGAAGGCGCATTTTACGTCGGATAGAAACCCTTATACATCCTTTGGTGTTAACTTTAAGAAGTCGGCTTCCCTTTTTGACTACTCCATCAATAGATATTGAGTATTCCGGGGCGCTAGGTAGTTGTTTCACGGTTTAAGCTCCTTGGCTGCTGATTGTCTCAGTGATAACATGATGAACGCAAGAGTGTTAACATATTATTGAGACTTCCCAGCAATTAGAGGGGTTTGCGACCGCCATTGCTGACGGAAGGAGCTATTGGTTAACTCTGGTTATGGAGAGCTTCTTGACTGATTTGCTCTGCCATACACATGGAGACTTCAGGCGCGGTAATACTCACCTTGAGCTGAGGTAAATTGACCGTTTGTACAGAATCCAAAAAGGTAAGATAGGACAAAATCCCATCAAAGGCTCGCCGTTCATCGAGAGTGAGATTCACATAGTCGGTGACATCCTGGGTAATATCGAGCTTTTCAGCAACCCAGAAGTTTTCCCGCATTTGGCGATATAAGCCAACAGCCCAGTTGTAGCGAACATCGTTCAGTTGCATTAGGTTGGTGGTGTCCCCAAACCAAATACTCCGATGTTCTGGGTCATCATTTCCTTGAGGATTGAAGATTGGGTTGACTGGCATCCGAGATGGATGCGTCGTGCTTGGAATGGAGGTCATACAAGTACAAGAATGAGTGCATTTGACGATTTCAATTATAACAAATTTTACCAAAAAACAAGACCCTTAATCTTTTATTTATTTTGGAGATTTTCACAAAAAAAAGACGTACCGAAGTACGCCTTAGATAATCAAGCTAGCCTCGCGATTTAATTCGCACAAGACACACAGCCATCTCCGGATTCTTTGAAATTATCCTTCTGAACGGTGCGAATGTAGTAAATCGCCTTACAACCGGACTCCCAAGCCAAGACTAAGGTTTCAAAAATATCCTTAGCTTTAATGCTGCGTTCTGGCTCATCGGGGAAATAGATCCCAGCATTGAGGTTGAACATCAACTCCATGGAAATCCCTGTATCAATCCATTGCTGCATCGTCGCCACTGCTTTTACGACTTGGGTTTGAGGGATGGATTTGTTTTCTGTGTAGTACCAGAAGCGATCCTTAATATAAGGCGGCGCAATGGGAACGGTTCCTTTGGCCCATTTGTCGTAGAAAAAGCGGCTGTAGGTGGGGAGAATGCTGGCGGTGCAGCCTTGAACCAGGGAGGAGGAGGTGTTGGGGGCGATCGCCGTAATATGAGAGTTACGAATCCCATGGCGTTGAATATCCTGAGAAAGCTGTTGCCAGCGTTGGGGATGACGAGAATGCTCATCAAACCAGGACACCGGTTTGGCCCCAATCAGATGTCCCCGACTCCATTCACTCCCAGAAAATGCCGCATAGGCGCCTCGTTCCCGTGCTAATTTCATGGATGCTTCGGTACAGTAATAGCCGATATCTTCAAAGAGATGGTCAATCTCCTCGATATGGCTGTAGGAGAGTTTCCGTTTGGCGAGCCAATCGGCTAATCCCATGGCCCCAACGCCAATGGTGCGATATTTATCATTGTGAGTTTCGCTGGCGGCGAAGGGGGTTTGGGTAATCTCGATGGTGTTGTCGAGAATGCGAACGGCAATTTCACAAATCTTGGGGAGTTCCTTGGCGTCAATGTTGGCGAGATTAAGGCTATCGAGGTTGCAAGTGTGCGCCTCTGTCCCCGGTTTTACATTAGACCAGGATTCCTGACATAAATTCCCTCCCGGAATATAACCCTCGTGTTTATTCGGATTGGCGCGGTTGGCGGTGTCTTTGAACCAGAGATAGGGCATCCCGGTTTCGACTTGAGTCCGCATGATGTGCTTAAACAAGTCCCGCGCCTTGACTTGTTTGTAAAGGGTAATGGTGTCTCCTAAGCTGGCTTCGATATCCCGGTAAGCTGCTTCAAATGCTTCTCCCCATAATTCGGCCAGTTCAATGCCAAGTTTATCCCGCACTTCATAGGGGTCAACCAACGTCCAGGTTTCCGCTTTGACAACCCGCCGCATAAACTCATCACTGATGACGAATTGAGGAAAAATATCGTAAGCTTTGCGTCGTTGATCCGTTTGTGTTCATCTTGATTCGCTACGTCAAGACTGTCCATTTTGGACGACTCACACTTTCGCGTAAGACCAGACTATATCTTAATCCTATATCTAGGATTCCCCCTACTTCCATTCGCTTGAATGTACTTCCTGACGGAATAGTCGTTGAACCTGATTCATCTTAAAGAACCTCGGCTGCTGATTGCCCATTGTTACATCTGCTCTATTTTCGACCATCACACTTGCTATTTCTAGCTATGTTGTGGTTAGGGCAGCTTTAGGGATTCCCAGCAATTCAGGGGGTGCAATTATGCCATTACTGACATAACGGGCTAAACATTAACCATTCTCTGTCTGACATTCGAGAAATTCAGGAATGTCTAAGTGCCAACTATCTAGGCTTACCGTGACTGCGCCGGCGCGTCGTCCCATTTACGTTCAGCTAAGGTCGTTAGTCTTAGCCCGTTACCTTTCGGCAACTGCTACCTGTCACCAGATAGATCAGACCATATCACACTCCCGTAAGGAGCCTCCCCATTTCGCCTCACTTGAGGCTACGAGCCATCACGCTCTGGTCGTTGAACCTTGAAATAATCATGATACAGATGACCCCAGGATGAGCGGGATTTTATAGCATTCATAATTATTCCCTTGGCTGCTGATTATCTCTATGTTTAGAGAGTTCCCAGCAATTAGAGGAGTTTGCTACCGCCATTGCTGACGGAAGGGGCAGATTATTTACCCTGATTGACTGCGATCGCCGTATCGTTGAGGAGTTTAATCCAAGGAATCACCCCACCCGAGGCGTTGGGTTTGCCCATCACCCAAGAGCCGGTGGCGCGGATGCGGCTGACGTTGACTCCAACGCCACCGCCATTTTTGGAAATGCGGGCCGTGTCGGTGATGGTTTCAAAAATGCTTTCGAGGTTGTCATCCATGGCGGCGATGAAACAGGAGGAGAGGGAGCCGCCGGGAACTCGAAGATTCGCTAAAATCGGGGTGGCGAGAGAAACTTTGCGAGTGGCAATGGCTTCATAGAAGCGTTGAGCATATTTGAGGCGTTCATCGGGAGCCTCGACGGATGCCAACAACAAGGCACAGGTGAGCAGGGCTTCCTGGGGGAGTTCGTCGGGCAACAGATAGCGTTTCGTCAGCAAGACTGCCCCGGCATAGTCGTAGTCCATGTCCCAGTCTGGGTTAATCCACTCTGAGGCCGCTTGCAGTTCATCCAAGGTGTACGTCAGAATACGAGAGTCATAACTCTGGGATTGCACCTTGGCGAACACTGTACGAGCGTAATCACCATATTGATAGCCCCGACTGACAAGGGTGTCTTTCCACAGGCTCCAGATATGGAGTCGTCCCGCGACATAGCGCCAATCCGGCTCCCCAGGCGAACACATTTCTAGGGCGCAGCTAATGAGGTTGTTTTGAATGTCCCGTGTCGTCACCCCAGTCCGCAGACGAGCGGTGAGTCCAGCTTCTAGGGCAATGGGACTGGCCTCAAGTCCTTCACAGGCCCAGTTGACCACACGCCGGATTTTCGTGACATCGAGCGGGGTGGACGAGCCATCCCGGCGAATGACGGAAATCTTGGCAGCTTGGGTGGCAATGGCGTTAAGTTCTAAGGTTGAGTGCATAGGGACTGTCGTCATAAGTGCTGTACTAGCTCTACTCACAGTGGTTTCAATCGTCTCAGGGGATATGGGGAGGAATCGCGTCACTCCCGAGGCTAATCTCCACGGACTCGATCCAGTATATAGCGTTTTTGGGGAAATAAAATAGACTTGATTCCCCAGATATAGTGTGCTAGTTTTTGGGCGATCGCTCTGTTTTTGCCGTCTGTTTGTGTTGATTAAAAAAACAATTCTCGGTGAACAAGGATGAGCTAGTACAAATGCCTAAGTTTCCTGTAAAACCGACTCATTTTGCCAAGATTCGCCGCTGTTTTGTCGCAATTTGTTAACATTATTAACGTGCGATCGCAAAATCTTAAACAAGCTTTTACAATGATTAAGAGATCAGATCCGGATCATCTCCTTGAGCCACCTGTTGCCACAAGACCCATCATCAACCTCAAGACGATCCAGAATTGACCCTGTTCAAGCTCAGTAAAAATACTGAGAAATCCTCGTCCCCAAACTCTGATCTCAGCCAAACCAGCCATCATTTAGAGGCATACATTCGATGATGACTTCTAAATTGAGAAGAGGAGTTTTACGATGAATTCTGATGATATTGTTCAACGCTATCTAGCCGGAGAACGGAACTTTCGCAAAGCCGATTTGAGGTCTGCCAACCTCATCGGAGCTGAGTTTATCCGTTGTGATTTTTCTGGCTCGAATTTAATGGAGGCATCCTTAGCACGCGCTCACCTAGAACGCTGTTTTTTGGTAGCCTCGAAACTCAATGGAGCCTTTCTCTACAGTGCCAACTTGAGTTTCGTCAAGCTCAAACAGGGGGCTTTGATTGAAGCCGATTTAACCAAAGCCAACCTGCAAGGCGCGCAACTCATTCAAGCTGACTTAGAAGGTGCAAAACTCAGTGGCGCGAGTTTACGTGGAGTGAGTTTATATCGAGCCAATCTTCCGGGAGTGAACCTTTGTGGGGCAAATCTTGATGGGATTAACTTGCGCTCGGCCAACCTCGCGAACGCCAATCTCAACTGGACAAACCTCAATGGCGCTCGTTTGAGCGGTGCGAACCTCCGAGGCGCACAACTCAATGGAGTTAAGCTTAAAGCCGCTTGGATGAATGGCTTAGAACTTAATGACATTGAATTTGTTGGCATGGAATTGCAAGAGGTTAAATTGAGCGGTGCTCAGCTCATTGGCGCGAATTTTACCGGCAGTAATCTGCGCCAAGGTCAACTACGCAATAGTCACCTCAATGAAGCGAATTTACAGCAGAGTAAACTCAATCAGGCGAACTTACGGGGCAGTCGTCTCATTCATGCCAATTTGATGAAAACAGATTTGCGGGAAGCCGACTTACGCAATGCCGATTTGAGCCATAGTAATCTCAATTTAGCTCAACTCAATGGAGCCGATTTAACCGGGGCCGATTTGCGTGGAGCCTACCTCTGGGGCGCCGATTTAGATGGGGCAATTTTACGGGGGGCCGATTTGCGTGGAGCCAGTTTACGAGGGGCTGGATTAGTGGGAGCTGACTTACAAGAGGCTCGTCTGGAGGGGGTAACGCTTCCTGATGGCTCCATCCAGAATTAACGTCGGATTGTTAAATTTGGTTGGGGAGAGTCTGGAACTTTCAAGAGAGAGCAGGAGTCTCAGGATCTAAGGACGTAGCATTTTTGTTAACAGTCCTTTAACACCGGTATCCTCATGATTTTGGGATACCCTAGCCGCCGCCAACGGCTCTCGTTCAGGGCAGAACCATCTACTAACTGCCACAGTAGAGGTCAGAATCATGAGACATTCCCAGAATCCCCCCCTATCCTCGATGGAGGAAACTGGACTCATTCGGCATCGCCTGATCTTGAGTCTGATCATCGTGCTATACGCCGGCTTCGAGATGGGTGTGTTCCATCTTCCCTCGGCGTCGGCGTTGGCAGGTTCAACCGGACTGAGACTCTCCCGAGTGGCGATGACGCAGTCCCAGATGGTTTTACCCTGTTCGCCGAGTTTTCCGCGATGGGTGGCCCCGCTGATTGGAGGCGGCTCGTTGTTCGGTCCTTGATTTTCACGGGGCGATCGCCTCTCGTTTGACCAACAGCCTTTACACTGAGTTATGTGTCGCATCTATAGTGTTGCCTGGAGATGTCCGTATCTTGGGGCATCTGGTGTTGGGTTGTTATGAGAAACGAAGGGGGTCGTCATGGTTGAAAATCCAAATACAACATCAGTCGAGGAGCTAACATCCCGTGAGGAGTTACGGGAGCTGGTGCGATCGCAACTGCAAATGTTCCTCGAACAAGCGAACTTCCAAGGTGCGAAGACTTTACTGGTTCCCGTGCAGCCGGCGGATGCGGCCCATGCGATCGAAGGGTTACCCCATAGTCTCCACGCCATCGCCTTTCGCCTACTTCCCAAAGATAAGTCCAGCGAAATCTACGAACATCTGGACTCCGCCGTGCAGCAAAGCCTGATTGAAGAGTTTAAGAATCAGGAATTGCAAGAACTGATCGATCGCATGTCCCCCGATGACCGGGTGCGACTTCTCGACGAACTCCCAGCGGACTTAGTGCGGCGACTGCTCAAACAACTCAGTTCTAGCGAGCGACAAGCCACCTCCCTCCTTCTCGGCTACGAACCCAACACCGCCGGGCGCATCATGACCCCGGAATATGTCTCCCTGAAGGAGCATTTCACCGTCAGCCAAGCCTTTGAGCGCATTCGTAGCCTGGCCAACATTACTGAGACCATTTACGCCCTCTACGTCACCGATGGAACCCGTCATCTGAGCGGGATTCTCTCCTTGCGGGATCTTGTTACCGCCGAACCCGAGCAAACCATCGGCGAGATCATGACGCGGGATGTGGTCTCCGTTCATACCAGCGTTGACCAAGAAGAGGTAGCCCGCACCATCCAACGCTACGACTTCTTAGCCCTTCCTGTTGTTGATAGTGAACAGAGGCTCGTGGGGATTGTTACCGTCGATGATGTCCTCGATGTCCTCGAACGGGAAACCACAGAAGATATTTATGCCCTCGGTGGCTTACAGGCTGATCGCGAAAACTACTTCCAGATGAACCTCTTTCGCATTTCTCGGCGACGGGTGACCTGGTTGTTAGTGCTACTGGTGACGAATATCTTTACCGGTGGGGTGATTGGCGCTAACGAGGATATGCTCGAACAGGTGGTGAGCTTAGCGATGTTTATTCCCCTGTTAATTGATACTGGGGGCAATGTGGGAACCCAGTCCTCGACCGTGGTCATTCGCGGCTTGAGTATGGACAAAATCCGCACTAGCCTGGCTTGGCAGATTATACGCCGGGAAGCCATGGTCGGCATTTTGCTAGGCTTCATGATGGGGATCATTGTTGTATTCGTAGCTTATGTCTTTCTGCAAGATTGGCGAGTGGCCCTAACCGTGGGCTTAAGCTTATGGGGGATTGCTACCCTAGCCTCGACTTCGGGGGCGGCTTTACCCATGATTTTTAAGTCCTTGGGATTCGATCCCGCCTTGATGTCAGCTCCCTTCATCACCACCTGTGTGGACGTGTTGGGGGTTTTGATTTACTTTTATATAGCTCGGGCTTTGGTGGAGTTTTAGTGGGTTCTCGGGCTAATGGAGGCCTCGCTTGGGCGCTCATTACAGCCCATTCGATTAGGTAGAATCATCACGATTGAGAAACTTAGGGAGGGGTCACTTTGGTACAGAGTCAAGACGTTGAACAACCGATTTCATCACGACGGGAGTTGCGGGAGTTAGTGCGATCGCAACTGCAAATGTTTCTCGAACAGGGACAGCTTCAGGAGGCTAAACTGCTCCTGGTTCCCGTTCAGGCGGTCGATGTCGCCGAAGTGATTGGGGAACTCCCCGAAAAACTCCATGCGATCGCCTTCCGACTGCTCCCCAAAGACGAAGCCACAGAAGTCTACGAATACCTCGATCGCAGCGTTCAGCAATCCCTCCTGCAAGACTTCAAAAATCAGGAGATTCGCGATTTAGTCGAGCAAATGTCCCCCGATGACCGGGCCCGTCTGTTTGACGAACTTCCCGCCAAAGTCGTGCGTCAACTGCTCCCCAAACTCAGCCCCAACGAACGGGAAGCCACCTCGCTCCTGTTGGGCTACCAACCGGACACGGCGGGGCGCATCATGACCCCGGAATATATCTCCCTCAAGGAGAATCTGACCGTCGGTGCTGCCCTGGAGCGCATTCGTCGTCTGGCGGACATCACGGAAACGGTCTATGCCCTCTATGTCACTGATGCCGCCCGTCATCTAACGGGCATCCTCTCCCTACGGGATTTAGTGGTGGCTCAGCCGGAGCAAACCATCGGCGAGATTATGACCCGCGATGCCGTCTTTGTCCATACGGATACAGACCAAGAAGAAGTGGCCCGCACCATCCAACGCTATGATTTCCTGGCGGTTCCCGTGGTGGATAGTGAACAGCGGCTGGTGGGGATTGTCACCGTTGACGATGTGATTGATGTCTTTGAGCGGGAAACCACGGAAGATATCTATGCCTTGGGGGGCTTACAGTCGGACGGTGACAACTACTTTCAGATGAGTCTGTTCCGCGTCTCCCGTCAGCGGGTATCCTGGTTGCTGATTTTATTGGTGACTAATGTCTTGACAAGTGCCGTTATTCGTGCTAATGAAGGCGTATTAACGCAACTGGTGAGCTTAGCCATGTTTATCCCCTTATTGATTGGCACCGGGGGGAACGTGGGAACCCAGTCCTCGACGGTGATTATTCGCGGGCTAAATATGGATAAAATCCAGACTGGGGGGGCTTGGCGTTTAATTCGTCGCGAAGCGATCGCCGGGTTAATGTTGGGAACCATGTTAGGTCTATTGGTGACGGTGGGCGCCTATCTATTGCAAGGGAACTTAATTGTGGCCCTGTCCGCTGGCTCCAGTCTGATTGTCATTTCCATGTTAGCCTCCACCTCCGGGGCTGCCTTGCCGATTCTGTTTAAGTCCCTTGGGTTCGATCCGGCGTTGATGTCGGCACCCTTTATTACCACCTGTGTGGACGTGTTAGGGGTTCTGACCTATTTCACCATTGCCCGGATTTTATTGGTGTTGCTGCCCTTGGAACCGACCGTGGGTTAAACGCTAGGATACAGATGGACTAACGCTCAAGCCTCGGGAATCTGTTTATGCTCCTCGGTAGTAATTATCCTTCCTCCATCCTGCGCGATCGCACCCTAGAAACCATCCTCCACGAACGACGACAACGGCTGGCGGAGTTGGTGGATTTTCCGGTCATTCTTTGGTCCGGGCGCAGCAAATCCCGTAATTTCCCGGCCAACAAATACCCCTTTCGCCCCAGTAGTCATTTTCTCTATTTTGCCGGATTACCCCTAGAGAACGCAGCCATTCGTCTCGAATCTGGGCGCTTGCACCTCTTCTATGACGATCCTCACCCCAGTGCCGCCCTCTGGCATGGGGAACAGCCCAAACGCCACCAAATCGCCAGTACAATTGGTGCGGATGCCGCCTTTCCCCTTTCGGAACTGCCGGCCCAAGCGGAGGGTGCGGCAACGATTCCGGTGCAAAACGACGATGTTCGCAGTCTTCAGGCGGGGGTATTGGGGCGATCGCTGTCTCCCATGGATAATTTACAGGGGATCGATCGCCAACTGGTGCGGGCGATCGTGCAAGTGCGCCTAACTCACGACGCGGGGGCCTTGATGGAACTACGTCACGCAGCGGCCGTTACCGTAGAAGCCCACAAAGCGGGAATGGCCGCCACCCCAACGGCTAACTTAGAAGCCGAAGTGCGCGGGGCCATGGAGGGGGTGATTCTCGCCCACAATATGAGTTGCGCCTACAACAGTATTGTCACCGTCCATGGGGAAGTTCTCCATAACGAGCAGTATCATCATGCCATCAACGCCGATGATTTAATCTTGGCGGATGTGGGGGCAGAAGCCCCATCAGGCTGGGCCGCCGATGTCACCCGAACCTGGCCGGCGAAGGGGACTTTTTCCCCCAGTCAACGGGCAATTTACGACGTAGTTTTAGCCGCTCATGACCGCTGTATTGAGGCGGTGAAGCCTGGGGTGGAATACCGCCACATTCACCTGTTGGCGGCCCAAGTCATGGCTGAGGGGTTAGTGGATTTAGGGATTTTACGGGGACAGCCTGAGGATTTAGTCGAAGCCGATGCCCATGCCCTGTTTTTCCCTCATGGGATTGGTCATCTGTTGGGGTTGGATGTCCATGATATGGAAGATTTAGGGGATTATGCGGGCTATGAGAAGGGACGAGCGCGTAGTAGTCGCTTTGGCTTGGGCTTTTTGCGTCTGCATCGTCCTCTGAAGCCCTCGATGTTGGTCACTATTGAACCGGGATTTTATCAGGTTCCAGGGATTCTCAATGATGCAGGCAATCGGCAGACATACCGGGAGATGGTCAATTGGGAGCGTCTGGGGGACTTTGCGGATGTGCGCGGTATCCGCATTGAGGATGATGTCTTGGTGACGGCGGATGGGCCGGAGGTGTTGACGGCGGCGTTACCCACTCAGGCGGGGGCAATCGAGGATTTGCTGAGGGATTAAGTCTCTGATTTCGGGAAGCCAAGACCTGTTAACCCAAGGTTTGGATGTTGGTTAATTTATAAGCATCTTGATAGACTTCATGGGTAAATAGAGCTTCATTGGTTCTTGCCTAAAAGGTTCAAACCCATACTTGAGATAAAAATTCAAGGCTGTTTCATCTAAAGCTTGTACAATCACGGCCAAAGAGCCAACCTCCTGAGAGGCTTCCCAAGACTTTTTGAGGGCATCTATGAGTAAGAGTTCCCCTAGCCCTTGACCCTTGTGAGCCTGATCGACTGCAAGACGGCCTAATAAGGTTGCAGGCAGTTCTGGATACCGGGGTAACTTCTGGGCAAAGCGTTCTTCTAAGTTTTTTACCTTGACCGTGTAGGACGAGAGGGTGTAGTAGCCCAGAACTGTTAGGTCAGGATCATCAATTAAAACAAAGACCGTGGAGACTCGTTTTTTGATATCTTGTGAGGCTTGTTTTTGGAGATAAGTATCTAAGCTATCTTGTCCACAGCAAAAATCTAGGCGGAGATGCTTTTTAGAAGCAAGATGTGTAATTTTAAAACCCATCAATCCGCGATAATTTGCTTGTATCGTGAAGCGGCTGATTTCAATGCGTCATTCGGTTGAGGGGGATTGAGCAATGCCTCTATAAAGGCTTCGCTATCTTCACAACTCAGTTGTAGGCTTTGGTGACGCTCAATCACTTTGTAGGCTTCAGCCTGAACACTGGCAATCACAAAATCTGTCAGGGTTCGTCCTTGCAGGTCTGCTGCTTTCTGAATCAAGGCTTTCGTTTCTGGGTTAATGCGAGCTTCTAGCCGGGCCGGGGGGGTTCGCTGGGTGGGAGACGTCATGGGATTAGACCTGGGGAATAGGATAGGCTGACACCTTGAATATATCCGGCATATTGCCGTACGTCAATCCCAGCAGGTAAGCTAGGCGATCGCGTTCGTCTCAACCAGCCACCGCTACAATAAAAGCGGCGACTGAGGTGATGGTGGATTCAGTCTCAGGGATGGTTTAGGCTGGCCTGGGAGGGTTGAGTTAGAGGTGAGTGCTATGGCGGTAGAGGTTCAGGACCGATTAACGCTGGATGAGTTTTTGGGACGGCCGGAGATTGATGAGTCTCCGGCTTGGGAATTGTTCGATGGAATGCCTTTACAAAAAGCTATGCCGGGACTTCAACATAGCCGCTTGCAGGGACGATTGTTGTCCTGGATTAATGGCCTGGAGGGAGAGTTTGAGGCGTTTCCTGAACTGCGGTGTAGTTTTGGCGATCGCTCCATCGTTCCTGATATTGCCATTATGCCCTCTGAGGCGATTCCTCTGACGGAGACGGGAGATATTGCTTCCATGGGACTGATGCAGGCTCCCCCTTCGCTGATTGAGATTTTGTCCCCCGGTCAAAGTATGACCCGAGTGACTCGTAAACTGTTGTATGGCTTACGTCATGGGACAGAGTTAGCCTGGTTGATTGATCCAGCGGAGCGGGTTGTGTTGGTGTTTCAGTGCGATCGCCTCCCAGAAGAATGGCCACCCCAAGACCTATTACCGGTATTACCTGGTTTGTCCCTAGAGTTGACCCCAGAGGGACTGTTTGGTTGGTTACGGTGAACTCCCCGAAATCTAATTTGAAAACAGAGGTTTCTGATGAATCAAAAATTAGTCCAATCCTTAGTCCAAGTCATTCTTTCCTTGTCCGAAGAAGAACAAGACTATCTACAACGGGAAATCGGTAAACATTCCCTTACTCAAGAAATCGTTAAAATAAAACAGAAGCTAGAAGAGTTTGAAAATAAATATCATATGAAATCAGATGATTTTTATCGACAATTCCAAGCTGGAAACCTGGAAGATTCTATGGATTTTTTTGAGTGGAACACTTACTATGAAATGCTCATGAATGCAAATATAAAAGCCTCTTAAACCTAATGAACTTAGAGCAGTATATCATCGCTATAAAGACCAAAATCTCGACCAGTCCAATTATTCATGGAATTGAGATAGTTGATGAGAGAATTTTACTCAATAATGGTTATTTCCGGGTTCGTCTGATTCTGATTAACGGCGATTTCCTAGAACTAGCTGAAGCGTTCACCCTTGAGAGCAATCAACTCTCAACTTTAAATTATCGTTACCAATGGATGGACTCAGCCAAAAAGGTTCTTAGAAAACGATGGGATAGTGTCAAGTATTTTCCAGATTTACCTAATTTTCCGCATCATGTTCATATCGGTTCGGAGATTAACGTACAACCTGGGCAATCACGAAATATATTAGAGTTTATAGATTTTATTGAATCCGAGCTGTAGGGGCGAAAAATCCCCTCCTGTCTCAAGGGATTTCTCTGACGGAAACGGGAGAGATTGCTTCAATCTGGTAGGTCATGCTTGGCTCGCAATTGAGTAAACGCCTCATCGAGTGGCATCCCTCGCCCCTGCTCAAATTCGGCTACACTCTTACGAATTCCGGCCATAGACTCCAAAAGTGCCACGCGATCAAGCAAATTTTGGTAGCTGTCTGCATCCTGCACCACGACAGCAGCCTTGCCATTGACGGTTAACACCATGGGAGACTGGGTTTCCTTGAGGGTCGCAAGAAATGCCTTTGCCCCCCGCTGAAACTCTGAGAGAGGATGAATATGCCGAAGATTGACGGTCATGGCAGAATTTAGACTAAATCATTAAATTTAATGCTAATTCACAGAAAATTATTTGTCAAAGCGATCAATCCGTCACCTCTCATGAATGGGTATCAGGAGGGAACTGGACTAAAGGCTCGCATCCTCGGGAGGGTCAACTGGGATTAGTATGGGGAAGGTGAGTTAGGTCGAGGAGAATCGATTTCGGTTCATTGCTGGAACAGGGTCAGGCGTTTAGGGTCATGGAGTTTGTGGCGCGGGATGATTTCACCAGTTTGTCCATCACAACTCTGCCGGAGGAGGAGGCGTTAACCGATATTCACCTTTTTTGAGATACGGCAAATTTTTCTACCCTAAGACCCAAGCGATGGGTTATAATTCAAATCGGGTAATCAGTGCTTCCAAACTGTGAAGTATTTGGTATCCAGGGTTCAGGCTTATGGTGATGGGCCGGAGACAACCTAATCTCTTGCAAAAAAATAATAGATAAACTAAAACTATAATTTTGATTATAGTTTATGCCCAAAATTTGGACTGATACTCAGCAAAATTTCACTGTTTATATATATTTCGATGATCATGAGCCAGCCCATGTCCATATTTTTAGAGGTAGCAAGCGTCAACGGGAGCAACCCAATGTGAAGATCGCCATTGGTGATGAGTTCCAAAGACCTTGGTTGATTACCAAACCAGCCCAATTTTCTCGTAAAGAGGCGATCGCGGCTCTCAAACTGGTTGCGGAACACCAGGAGGAGTTTTTAAGGAGGTGGCACGAAATCCATGGCTAATAAAACGTGGCAACAACAGTGGAGTTTTGATTTTACCGATGAGGCGGCTTTAGAGGCAGAAATGGCTGAGGCTGAAGCGAGGGAGATCGCCCTCGTTGAGTCTGGGCCTTGTGCTGAAGCAGTTCAGTATAATCCAGAACGTCAGTTGATTGAAATTCAGCTTAAAAATGGGGCAATCTTTGCCTTTCCTCCCCATTTAGCCCAAGGATTGCAGAATGCTTCTCCTAGTGAGCTTGAGGAGGTTTGGTTAGGGGCTGATGGTTTGAGCGTCCATTGGGATAGTCTGGATGCTGATTTTAGTATTCCGGGGCTGATTCAGGGAATTTTTGGAACCAAGGCTTGGATGGCTGAATTGGATCGCAAGGGAGGGCAACAATCTTCACTGGCGAAGCAACAGGCGGCTCGTGCTAATGGTAAAAAAGGGGGACGGACGAAAAAGACACAACCCCTATAACTCGCTGTAACTGGGTAGTGCTCAAAATCTTGATTAAGGAAACTGTCCGAGATGCAATTGCCAGAACTCAAAGCTGAAATTTTGAAACTCTCACGGGGCGATCGCCTGTCTCTCATGATGGTCATTGCTGAATCTTTACAAGAGATGGAAGTTTCTAGGTCAGAACGTTCTGAGGCGATCCAGAGAATGCGAGGCTTGCTGAAAACCGAACAGCCCCCGCCCACCGATCAACAAGTAGCTGCGATGTTAGAAGAGCGACGCCTAGAGAACTATCTACCATGAGAGTGTTAGTTAATACAAACATTGTGCAGAACCTCCAGGGGACATTACTTAGTTCTGCCAATTAACGATATAACAATGAGTAAATTAGCATCAAGAACAACATTCATATTTCGGTTAAACCATAGACCTCTGTTCCAAATCTTCACGACTTTGACGGGCGATCGCCACCGCATCTACAGGGGATAAATTGTTGCTAATTTCTCGCAAACCCACCAAGGCTGCCTTGGCTTTTTGTTTGTCCAATGCCGGCTCTGTCATGTTGTCCAGACTGACGTGCAGTAATCTTTGCACTAAGACATCAAGCGGTAAACTTAATTTTTTAGCTTGACTAGCAAGGCGATTGTAGTCTTTATCACTCAATTCTACTGTTAATAACTACTGTTAATAACTTAGGTTTAGCCATGATCGTTATGAGCATTTTGGGAAATCAAGAGCAAAGGGCAAGAGGGCGAAAGAACAAAGGGCTACAAGAGTCCTGCGCCCACCAGACAGACGCGAAACCCAAGGTAGTTGACGAAGCTGTCGCGCGAGCTTTGGACGCGGAAGGCGCAACGGCAGCTAATCGGGAAGTCGTACCAAGAACCGCCACGCAGCACGTATCTTTTATCACTTTCCTTCAATAAAACCTTAAGATTTGCTGATGGTTTTTGATAACGATTATCATTCACAGTCTCATCCCAGACTCGATCATCCCCAGGCGAACCCTGATAATTGTCATGGAGGGGGTCAAAACACCACTCCCAAACATTGCCATGACAATCATACAAGCCAAAGCGATTGGGTGGGAATTTTGCCACTGGGGTAGTTTCTTCTCGATATTGTCCTTTGGCTTCCTCGGCAACGGTATAGTTCCCGTCATAATTGGCTAAATCGGTGGTGAGTGCTTCCCCAAAGGTAAAGGGGGTCGTCGTCCCGCCACGACAGGCATATTCCCATTCTGCCTCGCTGGGAAGGCGATATTCTTTGCCCGTCAGCTGGCTCAATCGAGCGCACCACTCCACCGCATCATACCAAGAGACCTGTTCAACGGGACGATTCCCGCCTTTAAACCCAGATGGGTCGGGGTTCAGATCCCGGACAATTTTGCCCACTTGCGTCACCACCACCCGCCATTGGTCTTGGGTCACGGGGGTTTTACCCATCAAAAAAGGGGAAACCTGGACGGGATGCTGTGGACTTTCCCACCTAAACCATTTCCTATCATACTTTTTATACAACCGCTCACTTTCCGCCTCTCCGATTCCCATCAAAAAGCTTCCACCGGGGAGTTGCACCATCTCCAACTGCACCCCTTGACCCAAATCTTGCGGATAGTACCGCGCCTGACCTGGGATTGTTTCAATAATTTGCCCCTGACGGTTAACCCGTACGGTCTCGAAACGAAAGGACGGTAAACCTCCTTTCCTATTAGAAGTATCAGGCAACAAGGCCAACCAGTCCGCAACGGTTTGGGGGCGGTCTTCTGACTCAATTGCCATCCCCTGCTTAATCGCGTTTTGCAGTTCGGGCGACCAATTCTTAGGAATCATCAGCTGATCGCGCCTCAGCCGCATCGTGGCAATCGGTGGCAAGGTCCCCGTTAGCACATAGTACAGGGTCGCCGCCAACGCATAGACATCGGTAAATTCCCCCCGATGTTCCTGTTCATCGTACTGCTCAATGGGCGCAAAACAGGGCGTAAGAGCGATGGTGTGGGTTTGAGTCAAATTGGGGATAAACTCCCGCGCAATGCCAAAATCAATCAACACCGCCTCATCAGCGGGCAACCGCACCATAATGTTCTGGGGCTTAATATCCCGATGCAGCAATCCCTTCTCGTGCATCACCCTCAAGGCGTCTCCCACCTCCCGGATATAGCGCAACGCCACATCCTCCGGTAACGCCCCGCCACGCAAGACGCGATCGCCCAAATCCTGCCCCTGAACATACTCCATCACCAGACAGGGCAACCCCTCATGGTTAAAATGATTCTCCACCTGGACAATGTGGCGATGGCGACAGATGGCGATTTTGGCGGTTTCTCGGTCAAAGTCCCGCAGAAACTTATCTCGATAGGGGATGTACTGCGCCTCAGTCATCACCTCATCCTTGAGGGTTTTCAGCACCCAGGGTTTGCCCTTCGGACCTTTGACGAGGTAGGTAATGCCGAAACCGCCCACTTTGATTCGCTTTTCAATGGTGTAGCGGTTGCCAAAAATTTTCGTGCCGGGTTGCCAAGCCATAGACCCCAACAAGAGACTTCCTCCAGTTTACCGGATTAGGAGGTCTCTCGGACTGGCGATCGCCTTCGGGGAGGAGTCCCCCGTGATTGAGGACCTGTTTTGAGGGGCGCTGTCATGAAATAGATTGACTCACTGTTGGAATTTCCGGGGTTTGATTCGTTACAAGATAATAGAGAACATCAGGATCTAAATCGGCCCCATTTTCCCAATAGATTGTTCCCCAGTCGGGATTCACCTTCACTGTGGCAAAGTAATCTGGATCTGTAAGGGGGGCGAACACTCCTGTAAAGTTAATTAACTGACTTAGCGGTACAATCCCCTCAACACCATCTTCAAAATGAATCCGAAGTTGGTAGTTCTCAAGAGGTTCGACAGCGACAATATCTTGAAGCATAAGGCTCAATCGGGGGATGAGATTGTGTTGATCCGATAGCGAGGAGGGCGACCACAAGGGTGCGCCCCTACGGTGGTACGATTTTTGAAAAATGGTATAAGGAGGGGGATGGTCATGGTAATACATGGTGATCACCCCTCCCGAAAAGCGGCTAATTTCCGGCATTCCCTAGATATTCAAGCGTTGATAGACTTGATCGAGATTGCGTAGATGATATTGGGGATCGAAACACTCATCCACCTCTTCCGGAGTGAGATGTTGCGCCACCCGAGGATCTTGACTAATCAACTTACGGAAATCACCATTGGGTTGATTCCAAGCACTGTGAGCGCAAGACTGAACGATCGCATAGGCATCTTCCCGACTCACACCTTTACCCACCAGGGTTAATAACACCCGCTGGCTGAAAATTACCCCGCCATAGAGGTTCATGTTGCGCAGCATATTCTCGGGATACACCAGCAAATTCTTGACCAACTCCGTGGTTTCATGGAGCATAAAGTGCAACACCGTACAGGAATCCGGCAGAATCATCCGTTCCACGGAACTGTGGGAAATATCCCGTTCATGCCACAGGGCCACATTTTCCAACGCCGCTACAGCATTACCGCGAATCACCCGCGCTAATCCCGACAGGCGCTCAGAACGAATGGGATTGCGCTTATGAGGCATGGCTGAGGACCCTTTCTGACCTTTGGAGAAGTATTCCTCAACTTCTAACACATCCGTGCGTTGTAAGTTGCGAATCTCGACTGAGAACCGTTCCAGAGACGCCGCCACCAAGGCCAACGCTTGTACAAACTCGGCATGGCGATCGCGGGAAATGACCTGAGTTGAGGCCATATCCGGTTCTAACCCTAATTTCTGACAAGCCAGGGCCTCAATCCGGGGATCTAAATTCGCATAAGTCCCCACCGCACCCGAGATTTTACCCACCGCCACGGCCTGACGCACGGCCACGAGGCGATCGCGGTGACGTAGCATTTCGGCTAACCAACCAGCCAACTTAAAGCCAAAGGTAATCGGTTCAGCGTGAATCCCGTGGGAACGGCCCACCATGACTGTATGGCGGTGTTGTTGCGCCTGATAGCGAATGGCCTGAATCGTATCTTCGAGTCGTTGCAACAGGACATTGGTACTGGCTACCAACTGCAACGCCAGAGCCGTATCCAGCATATCGGAACTGGTCATTCCCAGGTGGATGTAGCGCCCCGCATCGCCGACATATTCGTTGACGTTGGTGAGAAAAGCAATTACGTCATGACGGACTTCGGCCTCAATTTCTAAAATGCGCTCTGGCTCAAAGTTAGCTTTGGCTTTGATTTCCTCCACCGCTTCCGTGGGAATATAGCCGAGTTCCGCTTGGGCCTCACAAACAGCAATTTCAACTTGCAGCCAAGTTTGGTATTTATACCGATCAGTCCAAAGGTCACCCATTTCGGGCAAAGTATATCGTGGGATCGACATCCGCCATTCAACGTAATTACAACCTTCCCATTGTACGACGGCGGGTGTAACCTGCTTGTTTTGAATCGTGAACCGTTAAACTACGTCAAAGAACACGAGATAATTAACCCACATCAGGTGTTACCCAAAGGTTGGATATGTCAGATCGCCCCAAACCCCCCCAAAAAACGTCTCCTAGTTCTGAGGTTCCCGTGGCACAACAACATCTTAAGGCTTTACAACGGGCGATCGCCGCCCAAAACGAGTTAATTTCCAGCGCCTATGCCACCCAACGAGCGGCTCGGGGACAATTAATGCTCAAATCCATCCTACTCGAAATCGTCCAAGTCTTCAGTCGTCTCACCGCAGCGGAAGAGGGCAGTGTCTTTCTGCTTAATGACGAGGGAGTGGTGGTTGAGAGTATTCTGGCACGGGGGGCGACGATGCGAGAACTCAAACGCAACCTCATCGGACAAGTGTTAGATCAGGGGTTAGCCGGATGGGTGGTCAAACATCGACGTTTAGGCATTATTGATGATACGGAAGCCGATGATCGTTGGGTCACCTTAGCCTATCAACCCTATCAGGTGCGATCGTGTCTCTGTATCCCCATGTTTAGGGCCAAACAAATTTGTGCGGTGGTGACGCTGATGCACCAGGATGTGGCCCATTTCAGTCACTTGGCGATTTTGCGCTATGTGGACATTGTCGCTTCGGTTGGTGGCTTAGTCCTCGATAATGTGCAACAGCAAATTGAACTGGCCCAGAATAAAGACCTCGAATCCCTGAATGCGGGGGAGTCACTGCCAATTTCTGACCCCACGTCTGACTCCTCCACCCCTACGTCCAGTCACTCCCAGGGAGAGTTAACCCAAACTGGGGTTTATATTATTGCTGAACAGGGCAAGTTTCTCTATGCCAATCCTCGCTTTGCCCATCTCCTGGATTACCGTCTCGAAGATTTGGTAACCTTAGAGTCGATATTTGAGTTAGTCATTCCCGGAACCGGCGATCGCCTTCTCCAAGATATTCAACGCTGTCTCAATCGGGAAATTCGCAGTTTTCGCGGGTCCTGTGAGGGACGTGGTAAACATGGGGACCGCATCCCCCTCCTCCTTGACGGCAACCTCACCCGTTTCTACGCCAAACCCGCTATTGTGGGAACGCTCAGTCGGCAGTAGAAAAGACGTAGGGGCGTACCCTTGTGGTCGCCCAGAAAAGACGTAGGGGCGTACCCTTGTGGTCGCCCAGAAAAGACGTAGGGGC
>SMDP01000003.1:32372-63743 GCA_012911965.1 Geitlerinema sp. P-1104 | reverse complement strand
GAACTACGGCGGCTAACTGACACGATCGCCCCTTTGTACCTTCTGGGAGTTTATGTCTCTGGCCAGAGGGCGACCACCACTTCGAAGATCGCTCAGGTACGCCCCGAAGAGGGCGACCACAAGGGTACGCCCCTACTGTTGCTGCCTACTGCCTACTGCCTTCTTATGCCTTTAATTCAAGTTAAAACCTCTGCCCCCGCTCCCGATAAAGCAGCCGTTGAAGGGATGTTACAGGCCCTGTCCTCGAAGCTGTCCGGTCATTTGGGAAAATCGGAATCCTACGTGATGACCGCCTTTGAGGGCGATGTCCCTATGACCTTTGGTGGAACCCTGGACCCAGTTTGCTTTATCGAAGTCAAAAGTATTGGCTCGATGAGTCCCTCCCAAACTCAAGCGATGAGTGCTGACTTTTGTCAGGAAATTGAGAGTCGCCTGGGGGTTCCGAGTAAACGGACCTATATCGAGTTTGCTGATGCTAAAGGAGCCATGTGGGGTTGGAATGGTTCAACCTTTGGTTGACCTGGATGATGAGTTCTTTGGTTAACCCCAATTGCTGAAGTCTAATCGATTCGAGTTGAGTCGCCGTCGCGTTTCTAGACAGATGCGGCGGCGACAGCTTTCTCAAGCGTCCCCTGCCATCGGCTCAATGTAAACTCTTGTGATACCATTCTGGGTAGTTTCAGGTTACAGACCGTTTCCTGGACACTCTCACGTTGGGGTGAGAGAGGACAAACTATGCAGGTCACCAGAGTCTAACTTGTGAATTATCCGAACAGCACGGCGGGGATGAACCAACCGGAACCGCTCCGGATGGGGGTAATCGGGGTCGGGAATATGGGACAACATCATACTCGGGTGTTGAATCTCCTCAAGGATGTTGAGTTGGTTGGGGTTGCTGATGTTCAGGTAGACCGGGGTTTAGATACGGCGAGCAAGTATCGGGTTAAGTTTTTTGAGGATTATCGAGATCTTCTCCCCCATGTGCAGGCCGTCTGTGTGGCGGTTCCGACACGACTCCATCATGCGGTGGGAATGGCCTGTTTACAGAATCAGGTTCATGTGTTGATTGAAAAACCCATTGCTGCCAGCTTATCGGAGGCGGAATCTCTGGTGAATCAGGCGGCGGAGTCGGGCTGTATTCTCCAGGTGGGCCATATTGAACGTTTTAATCCGGCATTTCAGGAACTGAGTAAGGTTCTAAAAACGGAAGATGTGTTGGCGTTAGAAGCCCATCGCTTGAGTCCCTATTCCGATCGCGCCAATGATGTGTCAGTGGTTCTGGACTTGATGATTCATGATATTGATCTGATCTTAGAACTGATTGGCGATCGCGTCCTCAATCTCTCAGCCAGTGGCAGTCGCATTTCTGGTTCACCTCATCTCGATTATGTCACGGCCAACTTAGGCTTCGCGAATGGGGCCATCGCCACCCTCACCGCCAGCAAAGTCACCCACCGCAAACGGCGTACCATTGTGGCCCATTGTCAAACCTCCCTCACCGAAGCCGATTTCCTCAATAACGAAATCCTAATTCACCGTCAAACTACCGCCAATACCTCCACGGACTACGGCCAGGTGTTGTATCGTCAGGATGGGCTGATCGAAAAAGTCCGCACCAGCAATATTGAACCCCTCCATGCAGAATTAGAGCATTTTGTCAACTGTGTTCGCGGGGGAAATCAACCATCTGTTGGCGGCGAACAAGCCCTACGGGCCTTACGTTTAGCCAGTTCTATTGAACAGATGGCCCTCGATGGCAAACTCTGGGATTCTCCTGATATGGAATGGCTCTCGGATCAGGCTATCTTGCATTAAGGGTTACTCCCTCTGCCTGAATAACCCTGCCAAGATATTGGCAGTCCCCCTGTTGTCTTCACTTCCCCCCAAACGACTATGCCAACTGCAAGACGTCCCCTACTACGCCCCGGAGATGGAATTGAGTCTCAGGAGTTTGTTGAACCAGTCAAACTCCTGCAACGGATTATGATTAAACTGAGGCTCTTGCCCATCAGTCAGCCGATTAATGGTCGCTTTGACTCGGCCCTGGAGAAAGCGGTCAAAGTTTTCCAGATGCAAAATGATTTAAAAATGACGGGCATCGTCGGGGCCGAAACCTGGGCCGTCATCGATCGCAAATTGGGCATCGCCCCCTCCCCGGCACCCTCTCCTACGCCCTCCCCCACGCCTCAGCCGGTGCGACGCTATCCGGTTCTACAAAAGGGGGATGGTATCCAGCATCCTGATCTGACTGATGCGGTCAAAACTCTGCAAGATTTGCTAATTAAGGCGCGAATTTTCCCTCAAGATGAAATTATTGATGGTAAGTTTGGCAACAATACGGAAGCCGCTGTCCGACGCTTTCAATCCCTAAATAATCTGTTAGTGGATGGCGTTGTGGGGCGAGAAACTTGGTCAGCCTTAGTCAATGGCCCAGTCGAAGTTTATGAACCCGACCGACAAACGGGCCTATCCCAATTTAATGTCCCTCGAATTATTGCCTCAATTCCCTATCCCGATATTCGCGCCTATGCTCGTGATTCAGTGCCACTGATTTTACAATCCTGTTTAGATTATGGGGTGACGGATTTGGGGCAGATTGCCTATGTCTTGGCTACCGCTGAACATGAATCTCATTTGGGCAAGTGGATGACGGAACTCGCCAGTGGTTGGGCCTATGAATGGCGCTCCGATTTGGGCAATATCTATGCTGGGGATGGCCCTCGCTATAAAGGACGGGGCTTTGTACAGATTACGGGACGGGCCAATTATCGCTATTGGTCTGGCCGCTTGGGGATTGACCTGATTGGCAACCCGGAGTTGGCGGCGAATCAGGATATTGCCGCAGACTTACTGGTGTTGGGGATGCGAGATGGTTCTTATACGGGCCATAGTCTCAATGACCATATCCTGGGGTCGCGGCAAAATTTTGTCAGCGCCCGCCGTATCGTCAATTGGCTCGATCGCGCCGAACATATTGCCGCCATCGCCCGAGAGTTTTTACGTGCATTACGTTAGTTAAATTGTGGCCTTAAATCGACTTGAACCGGTTAGCCTCAGTTGGCTCGATCTGCTGATTCTGCTGGGGGCGATCGCCCTGTTAGTCCTCGGCTTAGGGGATTATCCCCTTTACGAGCCTCATGAGGGTCATTTTGCTGGGGTGGCCCGAGAAATGATCCTACGAGGAGATTGGCTAACGCCCCATCTCAACGGCGCTCCCTATCTCAATAAGCCGCCCCTCCTCTACTGGGCGATCACCGTCAGTTATACCGTTTTTGGCATTAATGAGTTTGCCGCCCGCTTGCCGTTGGCCCTAGGGGCAATCTGGGGCGTTTTTATCGTCTGGCAATGGGGGCGAGAACTCGGCTCAGCTGCTACGGGGCGCGTGGCAGCCTTGATGTTAGCTAGTGCCTGTGGTTGGTTTATCTTTAGTCACCAATTGCTGATTGACTTGCTGCTGTCGTCCCTGCTGATGACCGCCTACTATTGTCTCTGGAAAATGGCCCTATTTCCGAGACATCGGTTCTATAGTTTCGGGTTCTGGCTGCTGTTGGGGCTGATAATTTTGGCCAAGGGGCCGTTCATGTTGATGTTTCCGGCGATCGCCCTCCTGGTGATGAGTGTCATCTACTCCCCCAGCCGCATCTGGAGCGCCCTAGCCCCCAGCTTCGGGATTCCCCTAGTACTGCTGCTGGTTCTACCCTGGGCGATCGCCATTGAACGGGCTAATCCCGGATTTTGGCAGTATTTCATCGCCAACGAGAACCTAGAACGTCTATTTGATCGCCGCTATCCCCCCGATTACACCGTCTCCCAAATTAGCGCCCTGGGCTATCTTGGCATGACCCTCGTTTGGGCCCTGCCCTGGTCCTTGGTTCTACCCCAAACCCTAGTTCACACCTGGAGCAGTCTGCAACAGTCTCGCCAGGAACAAGCCAGTGGACTCATGCTGCTGGCGATCGCGGCCTTGTTGCCGGTGCTTCTCTTTCTGCCCCTGTCCTCCCGGCTGATTTACTATAGTTTGCCTAGTCTCCCGCCATTGATGGTGCTAATCGCCCTCTGGTGGACCCGAGGCCAGTCCCGTCGAGAGGTGGCCAGCGGCGGAGGACAGACTCTGGCCGCCGTAACTCTTATCGTCGCTGGGGTGGTCGTGGTACTGGCCCTATGGCAACTCCCCAGCCAGATTGACTTCGATGGGTCTCAACTGGAGTCCCTAGCACGGCCCATCGCCCTGAGTTTCAGTATCGCAGCCGTCCTCGCGGGGGGCTTCTTACTGCGACAACAGCCACTCCCGAGTTGGCTAACCCTAGTTCTGGGGATGGCGATCGCCTACTATTTCATCATCCAAGGCTTTAGCGCCTTTGCCGAGATTCGCTCCTCCCAATCCCTGATTACTCAAGCGGAGGCAGAATTACCCGAGTCAACCCTTTGGGTGTTTGAAGGCTCCCGAGAACTGGGGGCCGCCGGGGCCATGAGTTTTTATCTCAATCCCGAAGGAGAGCGATTCCCGGACTTTCCCACCCTCGATCCCGGTTGGGTTTGGGGCCAAGGCGATCGCGCCTATCGCATTGTCTATGTTCTCACCGACGCTGGGGAGTCTCGGAGCTTGCCGATTTTTCCGGGGTCCAGACCTCGCTATCAGATCTCAGACTTGGAATTACAAACCGTCTGGCAGAGCGATCGCCCCGTCGTCTTTGTCACCGACTTTCTGCGAGACGAGAACGATCCCGACGATCCTCTAACGCGCAATCTCCCGGACAATCCTGGAGATCCCCTGCTGGTGATTGGCCCCAGGCATCTTTATGGCAATCCAGCCGCCCGATGGAACCAAGCCTTATAAATCAACCGCGAAAAAAACCCCGATGTCAGACGACATCGGGGCAACAGTTAGCCATTGAGGGCTAACCGTAGCTAGTCTTAAGAATGTAACCACTCAGGAACAGCTTCTTCCTTGGTGTTGGTATTGCGGGAAGGGGTTTCGCGCTCAAACTTCATGTGAATCGAGCGGGTTTGTTCCCCATCCACTGCCACCGCTTTGATGGGATAGTCAATCAGACCATCTTGGAAAGACATCTGGAAGCGGAAAGTTCCGTCAGAATTGAGTTTGATGGGACGGCCACCAATCGTTACCGTCGCATCGGGTTCCGTCGCCCCATAAACAATCAGTTCCGCATCAGCCACCAGCCAGAATTGACGGGGACGAATCGGCGGCATCGAGGCCCCCATGCCCACACCGGACATTCCGGCACCAGACATGGTTAAACCGGACATCGTGGGAACAGCCCACATACCGACCCCTGAGGGGAAGACATAGGAACTGACCGCTTGTTCGGGGACTTGGTGCATCGAACCAAAGATAGAACCCGCCACCCGTTGAGCCTCGGCGGATTTGGCCATCCCGAAGATTTCTTCGTAGAGGGGATTGCTTTCGCTGGCTTCGCTGGGAGCCGGTTTTTTGCTCGGGGGAACCAGATGGGCCACGGTTTTCCCTTCTAGGGGTTCATCCCAGTTAACGGTGACGAAGACATCTTCGATCCAGTCAGAAGGATAGACGGGGGGAGTATGAACCGTCAGGGAGCGGGCCAGAACTAACCAACGACCATCGGCACAACGATAGCCGATTTCCACGGCATAGTCGCGATCGCTGACCGGAATCGGTAAGTACCATTCCCGGGCCAGTTCGTCACAGGGATATTCTTGGATGCTGTGAGGGGGTTGATAACTCAGATCAATATCGGTCGCGTCGTACACCCGTAGGGCCAGTTGTTGTCCCCCTTGACGACGTAAGTCTTCTTTCTGCTCGTTGGTGATGTCCCAATAGCAGTAGGCCCATTGGGGGTCCCGAGGCATCAAGACAATCCGGCTTTCACCGTAGCCTTGGGGCAAATCGGCCAACCCTTCATCCACCGAGGCGAGTTCACCGCCGGTGCGATCGTCTTGGCCGAGTTCAAATTTTGCTGCTTCCACTTCTTCCTGTGCCTCCAATTGACGTGATGGACTACTCGGACTGGTTTTGGGACTTGCGGTTGTCGGACTTGTGGTCGTGGGATTAATTTTTTCGGGTAAGACCGCTTGAATGGCGGAAAGCAGTTGAGACTTCCGCATTCGGCTATATCGAGAAATGCCGCACTCGCTGGCCACTCGTCGGAGTTGCCGCAAGGTCATTTCTTCGAGGGGTGGACGTTCTTGTGACATAGTGATTGCTGGTCTTTCTCAACATGGCTGTCAAGTAAACCTGACAGATTGAACGGAAGTTCACAAAGATCCCGAGGCTTTAGCTTTAATTCGGGATCGGGTTAACGCGCCCAACTGATGTTCATCTTGCAGAAGATGCTCCCATTCGGCAAGGGGCTACAGACCCTGATTCTTCAGGGATTCACGAAGTTACAGGCATTCGGGGGATCGTAATGTCAGGAAATCTTGACATTGCAGAATCCGAGATCCCCAATTGATCCCCAGGGTTTGTTAACAAACCATGACATAAAAATTGGCAGCACGAATTGGGGGGGATTCCCTGACAATCCCCCAAGTCCCGATTTGGACTCAGCGTCGAGCAAGTCTAGCCGGCTTCAGATGTGAGCGCGGATCGTGAATTGGTAGTCTCCCCCCGGTTCAAGCTGATAGTCTCGTTGTTCGAGGAAGCGGCCGAGGGGTTCTTGGATTAGGGCCCGGCCCAACGAGGGTTCAATATCCAAGCGAGATTGACTAAATAGCCAACAAAATTCCCAAGTAAAGGAACCCGCCGTAACTTCCCCTTGTAAGGTTCCTCCCTCCCAGGAGCAGTCCGTCACGCGCAGATAGGCTGTGGTTTGGGGTAACTGTGGGGAACTCAACCGTGATCTCAACAAGTTAACTGGAGGCCTTAGAAGACGGCGGTTTCGCCAGATTGCGGCTGTTGTACAGACTCATAGACTTTTCAACTCCCTCTTTAAGACTCAGTTCGATCGCATCGCGAACCAGAGTCATTACCTCGGTCATCACCTGATTCTCCTGTGGTGAAAACTTGCCCAGCACATGGGAAATCGAGGGGTTTTCTCCCGGCTGGGGTTTGCCAATTCCCACTCGCAGACGGGGGAAGGCTTGGGTTCCCAGGTGGGCAATAATGGACTTCATGCCATTATGTCCTCCCGCCGATCCCGCTAAACGCAAGCGAATGCGTCCCACTGGTAAGTCCATATCATCGTAAATCACCAGAACCGAGGCGGGGTCAAGTTTATACCAACTGGCCACCGCCTGGACAGCCTCCCCGGAACGGTTCATATAGGTACTGGGCTTGAGCAGACGAATTTTTTGTCCGGCGATGGCCATCCCTTCCCCATACTCCCCCTTAAACTTGCGCTGTGGCGTCAGGGGAATTTGCCACGATCGCGCTAAAGCGTCGACTACGGCGAAACCAATGTTATGACGGGTGCGATCGTATTTCGGCTCAGGATTACCTAAACCGACGATCGCACTCGGAACTAAAATTGAGGTCGAGGAAGCCTTCACAGTCATGCACACAAGGGAAGATCAGGGAGGATTGGCATTAGCCAGCAGCATCCTGGCTGTTGGAGTTGGCTGAATTAGCCGCCGCCGTCGAGGAGGCGGACTCAGACGGCGAGGGATTGCTCGAAGCTTCAGACATCTCGCGCTTCGGCTGGGCCTTGAGTTGTTCGCTTTCTCGCTTAAATTCGTTTTCAAACTCTTTCGAGGCATCCTGGAAGCTACGAATGGCTTTGCCGAGACTGCTACCAATTTCCGGCAGCTTTTTCGGGCCAAAGATGAGTAACGCAATCACCAAAATTACAATGGCTTCAGGCAAGCCAATACCAAAAATATTCATGTCGCAACTCCTGGGATGTTCAATGTAAGCGTAGCGCATCGGGGCAACCAGCCGGCAGTTTGCCCCGTCGTGACCCATTGTACCGACAAAAAATCCCGGTTCAACCGGGATTCTCAGGTTGTAGGGAATAATCAACCCTGGCCCTAGCGGCTGAGGTTCGCCCAATCCACGTCCACCCCTTCAATCAGGAGGGAGGAGTTATAGATTTGCAGAATAATCAGCAAGAAGACGAAAAACAGCAACATGAACACTCCCATCAGAGGAGTCGTTCCCCAGCCAGGAACAACCTTACCGTACTCGGAGTTCAGGGGTTTGAGGATATCGCCTAGACGTGTTTGTTGTGCCATGTGTTTAACCTAAAGTTGTGCGCTCTGTGAAAAATCTTAAGTTTTCGTAATATTATAGAGGAAACCATCTCATTTTTGAATTTTATTCATGGAACCTGCAACAGTTCTTAGTATTTCCACCGCTGCGGTGCTGATTGCCATCACCGCCTACGGCATCTATGTCTCCTTCGGCCCCCCCTCCGAGGAACTCGCTGATCCCTTTGAAGATCATGAAGACTAACCCAGCCATGAGCGAGGCCATATAAGCCATATTACTGACCGTCGACTCAGGGGCCGGGCCAGTCATGGCATCCCATCCCTGGTTTTGTTAGAGTGTAAACAAATGTAAAAACAAGTTGACAAAACCAGAGATACTATGAACGTAACTGAGATTCAAGACCATATTCAGAGTGACGATCCTCAAAATCGGATGCGAGGATTGACCGCTCTGCGGGACTATGACCCTGAGGTGGCAGTTCCCTTGCTCACCCACTTAATGGCCGATCCTGAAGTGTTAGTCCGCTCCTTTGTCGCGATGGGATTGGGACGTAAGCGCAGTGAGGCCGGGTTTGCCGCCCTGGTCACCATGTTAGGGGATGGGGATGCTAACATCCGAGCCGAGGCCGCCAGCTCTCTGGCCCTCTACGGTCCGGCTGCGGTCCCCTATTTGCGTCGTCTCTTCCAAGAGGATTCGGGGTGGCTCTCCCGTCATGGCATCATTGCCGCCATGATGGAGATGTCTGAGCCTGAGGTTCTGTTAGAACTCTGCCAGCAGGGCCTGAGCGATCGCAACCTACTGGTGCGAGAAACCGCCCTAGATGGCTTGGGAACCCTGGCAACCACCGTAGAGAGCGATCGCGCCCTGGATCTCTTACTAGCTCAAGTGGATAACCCTCAATGGCAATTGCGGGCCCGGGTTGGCTACGCCCTGCGTCACTTCCAAGATTCTCGCGCAGTGGCAGCACTTGAACAGCTGCGAGAAGATCCAGACCATCGCGTCGTTGCTACACTATTAGATGCCGCTCTTTGAACGTCCCTTGTCGTTTTTTGCCAAACCGTGTTGGATTCATTTTCTCGTGCTGTCCTTGATGCCGATGCTCAAACCGCCTATGTTGAGGGCGATCGCCTAGCCCGACTGCGTCAGTTTGCCGCCAGTCACAAGCAACGGATTACCGCCGTTGAGCTGATGCGCCAACAGGCCAACGACATCATCGCCCAAGCCATCTCCATGATGGTCGCCGAAAACCCCGAGTTAATTCAACAGGGGGGGAACTGCTACCCCAGTCGCCGCATGGCCACCTGTATTCGCGATGGCGAGTTCATCCTGCGCTATGTCAGCTATGCCCTGCTCGCTGGAGATGGGGCAATCCTCGAACAACGCTGTCTTGAGGGATTAAAGGAAACCTATCAAACCCTAGGCGTTCCCCTCTCCTCGGCGGTGGGGGCGATCGCCGAGATGAAAGCCGCCACCCTGAGTCAACTGGACGTGCAACTTCAGGAGGCTGACGTGAGCCTAACCCAGCCCCTACTCGCCGAAGTTGCTGACTATTTTGAGATTGCCATTGCCGCCCTTCGTTGAGGAGCCAACCCGCCATGAAATCTGCCCTAACCCCCATACTCGCCACCGCTGAAGTGGCTGGACGCTTCCTCGATGATGCTGATTTAGCGGCGGCCAAAATTCCCCTAGAGCGCGCAGACGCCCGTTTAGAGGCAGCGGAGAAACTGGCAATGTATCATGAGGATCTCGTTCAGGATGTCATCGATACGCTCTTGCGTCGCTCTGGGGCCGCACCGGCGGACATTGAGCGGGCCATTGATCGGGATTTATGTTTAATTCAATATTGCTTAGTGGTGGGGAACACCAGTCCCTTCGATGAATGGGGGCGATCGCCCAATCGCTCGGCTGCCGTGGCTGGGGTCAAAGCCGATATCTTTAACTATATTCGCGATCGCGGCAGTGCTGGGCTAAAACTCTCTCCGGCGGCGGCGGCAGAACTGAAATTTTACCTCAACTATGCCATCGAAGCCTTGCAATAAGCGTATTTAGGTAACGTGTTTAAACAATCAATTCTGGTTCTTCTGACTGTCATTGCCCTAAGTGGCTGTGCCGATGAATCCGGTGGCGGCTCCCTAGAAGACTCCTTTGCCGCTGATCCTCAACTTCAGCCGACCACTCCTGAGTCGGAGGCAACGAGAGACCCCGTGAGCATTCCTCAAGCCCCTGAATTGGAGCGTCTACCTCCGGAATTGCCCGAATATGAGCCAGCCACCTGGCTCGAAACCACGGAACTCGACGGCGATCGCCTCCGCAGTCGTTGGCACAGTGACGACCCCCCAGAGGTGATTGCTGAGTTTTACCGGGGCCGCTTGGCCGGGGACAACTGGCAACTCAATGAGGATACCGTTGAGGGGGAGGAAACGCGCTTAGAAGCCACCCGTCGTCAGAATGGTCAAGATTGGCCCTTAACGGTGGTCATTCGTCCTCGGACGGCTGAGGATAACGCCAGCGCCGAGCCTGAACCCGATGGCCCCACGAGCAACGGTACGGAAATCGAACTGACCTATCTGGCCTCTCCTGTCGAGTCCGCTCCTCCAGAAGAGTCGGACGCAGCAGACTCTCAGCCAGGCAACGCCGAAACCCCGCCCCCATCTCCCGAGGGGCAAGCGCCTGCAACCACTCGCTTTAGTGATTTAGACCAACTCTCAGATCCCCTCGCCCCTTATGTAAAAGAAGTAGCTGAATTGGGGATTCTCTCTCCCTTAGAGGGCGATCGCTTTGCCCCCGAGGAAGCAGTTAGCCGCCGAGACTACGCTCGTTGGCTCTTGCGGGCCAATAACCGCTTCCACGAGAACCAGTCATCGGAACAACTGCGTCAGGCCCGAGGAACCAACGAACCCGCCTTTCAGGATATGCCTCAAAGCCATCCTGACTTCCCCATTGTTCAAGGACTCGCCGAAGCCGGCATTATCCCCAGTCCCCTCAGTGGCGATGAAACCACCGTTCTCTTCCGTCCCGATGACCCCCTACTGCGCGAAGATCTGCTGCGTTGGAAGGTTCCCCTCGATGTGCGTCGAGGGCTACCGGATGCCAACTTTGAGGCAATTCAGGAAACCTGGGGCTTTCAGGACACAACCCGTATTTCATCTGAAGCCCTCGATGCCGTCTTAGCTGACTTTGAGAATGGAGAGCGATCGAATATACGTCGGGCCTTTGGCTATACTCGGCTGTTACAACCTCAACGGGCCGTTACCCGTGCTGAGGCGGCTTCTAGTCTCTGGTCTTTTGGGACTCAGGAGGAAGCGCGATCAGCCCCCGAGTTACTCGATTGACCCTTCATACCAAACAATGACCCCCGTCTCTAAGGCGTGAGGACGGGGGTCTTGCAGAATCGCCTAATGTCTGCGATTGCTGATTAAAACCATTTTGAGAACACTCTTTTGAGTACTCAAACTACCAGGTGACAGGGAAGGCAGAAGGACCTTGTCCGGGGCAGTTCGCCAGAGTCGATTCCAGCGGACCGCCAGGACTCATACGAGCTTGAGCGGGCATGAATCCGATGTTACCCACGGAATCTTCCAATTCAAACCACATCCCACCGTCATCACCGACAAAGGCGTTGCGGATCATGTTCACCTGCTCGTTGGGCAACATATTCGCGATTTCAGTGGAGTTCATGTCGGGTTCCGTGTAGAGAACGTTTGCACCCCGAACTCGACGACAGGTGTCTCCAGGACGCTCACCAATGCGTTGTGCCAATTCCAGGGAATTAGAGCCTTCCGTCAGGGGAGCCGCTTGCGTCGGAGCTTTCAGACCCGCAGCGGTGAGAGAGACAATTCCGAGCAGGGCAGCCGAAGCACTCAGGCGATTTAATTTCATTCTGTTCAACTCCTCAAAGTTTACCAGTAACTTACAGAGGAATTATAAACCAACTTTTACCAGTTTTGCCATCTGTCAAAAAACTTAAACATCCTAACACTACAACATCCTGCAAGTTTTCAATTTCTAGCCGAAATCAACAATTTTGCCCAGTCAGTTCAGCCGGATTTGTTCCGTCTATGACTCGGTTATACTGTTGATGCGACTCCTGCCTTTTTCGGGATGGCTATCGTCCAAAAAACAGGTATTTGGGAGATTTGGCACTCCTAAATACTTAGGTATTTATATCGTCAGAATCAGAGATGAAATTTGCGTCTTAAACCCTGTTTTTAGCCTTCAACCGGCTTGATGAAGCGAATAGATGTCTGTCATCAAATACGTCAATAAACCCTGATCTCAAATCGACGACCTTAGCCTCGTCTGTGAGGTGGCTCCTGATCTGGGTTAAGGGCTGGTTTGGGGCTTAGACATCAGGGTAGGGGTCTTCCTCCTGGTGTGACAGTCAGTGGTAGAGATAAAAACACCCGAACTTAAAGCTACCCGTCAGTATAGTCGATTTGCCTCGGATGTCCAGGTTTAGGGGGATGAGGTCAGGGGTAATTCATTAATCGAGACCGAGGCGTTAGCCAGAGCTAGCAAGGGTCCCGTTTGCTCTTGACCGTTGACCGCTAAATCGCTGTGACAGAGAATCACCTGCTCGTCGACGCGGGAGAGTAAATCCTTGAGAATCCGTTGTAGACGTGCCTCATCGTCTTGTTGACGAGTTTCGGCGTCGTAGGGGAGGGGCCGCGATCGCTCAAAAATCGGGGCCGCAAACAACACCGACGCTCCCCCCTGTAACCAGAGGGGGGAACTGATATCAAGCCAGAAATGGTAACGATGGGCCAGACGATTACTGCGATATTGATAGACCGTACTTAGGGTGACAGCCTCGGGTTGGCGGGGTTGCAGAGGATAAGGATTGGCTGTGACCGTTCCACTTTGGAGTAGAGTGAGAAACTCTCCCACCGCTTCGGCGACGGGGCGATCGCGAAGCGTGCCGGAACCGCAATCGCCCCCCACCCGAGCCTCAATCTCCCAAAAATGGCTGGCTGTTTCCAGAAGTTCCCGCAGGGCCTCGCGTTGGTCATCCGCTAAATCCCGATACCAGCAGAATTGACCGATAATGCGATCCAATAATACGACCGGAGAGGCGATTGCCCCTGCGCTGATCTGCGATCGCATCTGTTCAATCCACTGACGCATCTGTTCATAGGCTCGTGTAGCGCGGTAGCCGAGGCGATCGCCCCCCGCAAAACTCTGGGCTGGCAGTAGTTCTGGACGCTCAGGATTAGGGCAATAACAGGCATCGGCCAAGGTTCCCCCCCGCACCGGATCAATCTCAAACTGGAGGGTTCCCCTCTCACCCCGCTGGGGATTCTGGGAGAGCATCACCAACATTTCCCCCACCAAATCCCGGTTAATCCGCCGTCCCAAGCCCCCATAGAAAAACGGTAACAGGGTTAACACCGCCCGGATTCTAGGATTACTAAACAACGGTCGTTGCACCTGGAGAGGGCGCACTGGGATACCATGACCTCCCAAAATACGCTCTAGACTATAGCGGGCGATCGCATCCAACCCCGGCGCAATAATAGCAATCTCCGCCGGACTCACCGAACCATCTCGGACAATCCGAGCCACCTCCTCCCCCACCCGCCGCAGCAGCTGCGATCGCGCCACCGTCTGTAACGAGGGGACCGACGCCGGAAGCTGCATTAAATAGGTCGGATTCACCGCCAACTCAATCATCGGTTGAGCCAACGACGCCACCAACCCTTTAGGGGGCCCATCCAGTTCAATCACCTGCTCACAGCACCCACATAACCCCTCTAAGGCATCTGGATCAGCATTGAGGCCCAAACGAATCTTGCCCTCTGGATTAAAGCTAAACAATCCCCGACGCTGTAACCCCAAGATAACCTCAAACAGATCCCGACTAATGGCGGGATAGTCATCCACATCATCCGCCGCCACCCCCAAGAAGCGCCGTCTCAACTGCACCCGATAATAAGGGTCCGGCAACAGATAGCGCCAATAGAGTTCCAAAACGATTCCATAGGTGAGGAGTCCCCGCCGCAGACACCAATCTCGCCATTGCAACAGCATCACTTGTAGTAACTCGGCCACCTCCGGTTGCAAGAGTTCCGGGGATAGTCCCGTTTGCAGCCGTTGGGCGATCGCCTCCGGGGCCAGGCCCGCCGCACCCGCCAGTTGCAGCAGATCTAACCCTCGACGCACTTGGCGTTTACGGCTCGTCCCCAACTGCTCGAATCCCCCCTCGTCCAGATAAGGCTCCCAGAGTCGCTGGGCCAGCATCTGCTCCGTTTCCGGCCGTAAGCGCAAGGGAATCGCCACCTGTAATCCCAACTTTTGGGCGATTAACGTCCAGAATAAACTGACTTCCTGTTGAAAAAAGCCCAATGGAGTGGTCACCGTCAGCGCGCCGCGTCCCTCTGTGGCCCGCAGCAACTGTTCACTCAACCCTAAGCGATTATCTCCCGTCGCCGCGAAGACCAAAATCGAGCCAGGAAAGAGCTTCGGCTTCAACAGGGCCTCAGACATTTCTCCCGTCAGCTCATCGAGCCATTGGGCCACCTCCGCCACTAGGTAGCTAGTTTTACCAGAGCGACTAGCCCCGAGGAGCCATATTGATTGAGAGGACACCGATCAACCTCGAACAGATTTGCTAGGATGCTACTCGACCCCTGCCAGGCACAGAACGTCTTCAGACATTGTACAAGAGGCAATTGGGGATAGTCATTCCCGCTCACCGTTGGTAGTTTAATTGATGCAAAATTCCGAGTCTTCTGGTCCTTGGCGGCCCTGGCGCCGTCTGCGTCGTTGGTATTTCAAGACCCCTGAACGGGCCCTTGAGGCCGCCTATGAGGCTGCCTTAGCCATCCAAGAACTAGAACAGGAGTATTTTCAAGGACAAATGATGACCCCTGATGGAGGGTATACAGCTCTCGAATGGGGACAACTCAAGAGCGAGCGCGATCGCAACTTAGACATCATTCAACGTCGTCTGCGGGAATTTCGGGCCAGTCGCAGCACCCTCAACTGGATTACCCGCTCCTCCTTCGGGCCGATTCCCTTACAAGCCACCGACGCCTCCAAATCTCGCTATTCCCCCGATGAAACCTACCAATTTTCAGAAAATCTCAAAAAACTAAAAGTCATTGATGAAATTGCCGCTAAGTACCTAACCCGACGGCCCGCAGTCGAGGCCCGTTCCCCTCAACCCTTGGCCTCAGAACGCTCCCCCAATCCCTCCCAGTCCGACCGCAATCGGCCACTGGGAGGCTCTTCCCCCGTTCCTGGGTTGAACCGAGGGGCAACCAATCCCAGCCGTAATTGGCGCGATGACTTTAAAAGCTCAGGCAAATCCCGAGAAGAAACCGCCAGTGATGTGGAATCGATTTCTGGACAGGCCAGTTTATTACCCCGTTCCATCCTGCGAACCCTCAACCGCATTAAAGAAGAACTCGACCCCAACGCAGAAGAAGATGTGGTTGAGAAGTTTCGCTATTACAAAAGTAAAACTGTTGTTTCCCTGAAATTTATATTACTTTTAATCCTGGTTCCGTTACTCACCCATCAAGTCTCTAAAAACTTTGTGATCCGCCCGATTTATGATGAGTTTCTTTCCGATACCGTCGATATTTTTATCAATCCCGACTTTGAAGAAGAAGCCTATCAAGAATTGCGGCATTACGAAGAACGGCTGCGGTTCCGCATGGCCATCGGCTCTGCCCCACCCTTATCTGATGAGGAATTTGAAGAGGCAGTCAATGAAGAAGCCCAAGACATTGCCCGTAAATTTCAAGCAATGAGTAATAATGCCCTGCAAAATGTCGCCGCAGACCTCTGTTCTTTGGGGGCATTTATCCTGGTTTTAATGAACAGTAAACGAGAAATTGCCATCGTTAAATCATTTATTGATGACCTTATTTATGGACTTAGTGATAGTGCCAAAGCCTTTATTATTATTCTCTTTACCGACATTTTTGTGGGCTATCACTCTCCCCATGGCTGGGAAATCATCCTAGAAGGGGTGTCCCATCACTTTGGCTTACCCGAAAGTCGTGACTTTAATTTTATGTTTATCGCCACATTTCCGGTGATTTTAGATACAGTAATGAAATACTGGATTTTCCGCTATCTCAACCGTATTTCTCCCTCAGCGGTGGCCACCTATCGCAACATGAACGAGTAACCGGTCCGGTTAAATTCTCTAAAACCTATGAATCAACTCTCTATTGGGAAATGCGTATCTGTGGGACTGATTGCCCTGGCTCTCATCAGCTCGACAGAGACACCCGCCTACGGTAATCGTCGCCAACAGCGCCAGCTAGAGCAACTTGAGGAGACCCGAGTCTGTCGTCGTTGTCGCCTGCAAGAGGTGGACTTGTCGGGGGCGGATTTGCGCCATGTCAACTTACAGGGAGCGAACCTCAATGGGGCTAATTTGCAAGGGGCCAATTTAGAAGGGGCTATTTTGGATGATGCCATTTTGACTGAGGCCAACCTAGAGGGGGCTAATCTCAGTCAGGCGAGTCTGATTGAGGCCCAGTTGGGACAAGCTAACTTACAAAGGGCGAACTTGAGCCGGGGGACCTTCAATTTTGCTCGTCTTGGACAGGCGAATCTGGCAAATGCCGATGTACAAGGGGCGAGTTTTCTCGCGGCCCGCTTGAATCGAGTCAACTTGGAGGGGGCAAATTTAACGGGGGGCGATTTTAGAAATGCCAGCTTTGATGGCGCTAATTTAGAGGGGGTTCGCTTGAGTCAGGGGAATTTCCAAGGGGCCAGTTTACGGGAGGTGAGTTTACGCCAGAGTTCGGGATTTGCTGTCAATTTGAATCGCGCCAATCTCTCCCAGGCCGATTTAACCGATGTGGTGCTGTCGGAAGTGCGGCTGACGGGGGCTGTGGCCGTGGGGAGTCTCTGGGAACGGGCGGACTTGTCCGGTGCGGCCCTGAATCTGGGGGATTTCCAGGGCGCGAATTTCCAAGAGGCGAATTTGCAGGGGGCGGTTTTAAGTGAGGCCTTGTTCTTGGGAGCCTCGTTCCGGGGGGCGAATTTGACCTACAGTTATCTGTTTCGGGCCAACTTGACGGCTGCTGGCCTACAGGGAAGCCGTTTCTATGGCAGTGATTTAAGTCAGGTCCTGTTCCGGGGAGCGGATTTAACCGATGCGGATTTAACTGATGCCATTATTCAGGGGGCAGATTTTACGGATGCGGTGTTGACGGGGGCGACGATTCCTCAAGTTTAGGCGGGGGCTAGGTTTTGGCGAGAACGAAGACACTGCCGACGTTGCCCCGGCCAATGCGTAGGGTTTCGTCGAGATAGGTGATGTCGAGCCAACCCTGGCGGTCGGTTTGGATTTTTGAGTCCAGGGCTAGGAATTTTTGTGGGGATTCTAGGGCTTGGATGAATTGAGTGGGGTTTTGGTAGTTGAGAACCCGTTGTAAGCCGACGACGAACCGCTGAAATTTGACATTGACGCGAATGGAAGAGGTGGGGGTAAATTGGGCGGCGACGCTAACGAGTCCTTCGAGATAGGGGATGCCTTGCAGTTGGGCGATGTTGTAGATTTTGCGGTCTTGGAGGCGGATACATTGGTAGATGTCCCCGAGCCGGTAGAGGGGAAAACGGTCAATCCCGAGGAGTTCGCTGCTGGTGGTGTAGAGCAGTCGCCAGTTGCCTTCGAGGAGGGCTGGGGCTTCTAGGGGTTTGGGGGTTGGGTTGCGGTCTTCTAGGCGGGCGATGGCACAGAGGATGGCCGCTTTGTCGGTGTCACTAGCGAGAAGACCTCGGTTGGTGTCGGCGATCGCTCGGATTAAGTCGTCTTTATATATCATATCTTCTTGATTTTGTCAATATTTCAACGGGGGATGGTCTCGACATCCATCCGTTTCTAAGGTAGACATCCCAGGGAATCTCGGTCCCGGTTCAGGCGCAGTCGACTCTAGCCGGTCGATGGAATTGCCCTATCTTGATCTTAATTGGAATTACCAGGAATGGACTTGAAGCGGGTTAAATGGCAAGAGTGGCAGCCTCGAGGCCCGTGGAACCCTCAGAGAGAAAATGCTAGCCTCGAAGTACCATTAGAGGGCAAAGACGTTTCACCGGGCTAGAGCCTGGTCTCACCCCCCTCTCGATTTCTGGACTACAGTGGCTTATGGCTGGGTTCAAGTTTCTGTCTGAGTCGAAGTGCAATTGTGAAAATCCTTTTAGTTGAAGACGACGAATATCTGGCTCAACTGCTGAATCAATACTTGAGCGATCGCAATTACATCGTGGATGTGGCGACTGACGGAGAGAGTGGCCTGAACTATGCCCGCACCTTCGACTATGACGTGCTGGTCTTAGATGTGGTTCTGCCAAAACTCGATGGAATCAGCCTTTGTAAAACCTTGCGCTCCGAACATTATCAAATGCCCGTGTTGTTGTTGACAGCCCTCGATAACAGTCGTGATAAGGTTTTGGGCTTAGATGCTGGGGCGGATGACTATGTGGTGAAACCCGTCGGTTTAGAAGAACTGTTAGCCCGGATTCGCGCCTTAGTGCGACGGGGACGCTATTCTCGCCCTCCCATTTTGACCTGGGGACCCCTGCAACTAGACCCAGCCACTTGTGAGGTCACCTATGACAGCCGTCCTTTGGCGTTAACGCCCAAAGAATATGCCCTGTTGGAACTGTTCTTGCGATCGCCGACTCAGGTCTTCTCACGGGAGGTGATCATCGATCATCTTTGGTCCCTGGAAGAACCCCCCACTGAAAACACCTTACGGGCCCATATCAAGGGCCTACGCACCAAACTCAAAGCGGTGGATGCCCCCCCGAAACTCATCGAAACCATCTATGGGGTCGGCTACCGTCTCCAAGACTATGAGGAGGACACACCCACTCCCCCTCAAACCGGACCAGACAGCAGCAACAACGCCACCCTAAATGCTATTCAATCCCTCTGGCAACGCATTAAACCGAATGTTCTCAAACGAGTTGACCTGCTCGAAGAGGGTATTTCCGCCTTGGCCGCCCATGATGAAAGTCTCCAGGGGACAGCCCGCCAAGAAGCCCATAAACTCGCCGGTTCCCTCGGCACCTTTGGCTACCACTATGGCTCAAGCTTGGCCCGAAAAATCGAGGAGATGTTGCTGCAAGATCGAGACTTTAGCCAATCTCAAATCGATCAACTCCAACAGTGGCTCGTGGAACTACGTCAACAGTTTCAACGCCAGCCCACGGCCACTGTTCCTGAACCGCCCACCCTTCCAGACCCTGAAAAACGGCGATTACTCATCGTCGATGACGATCGCCTCCTGGCTGAACAAATTGCCGAGGAGGCGGAAACCTGGGGCATGGATGTGAAAATTGCCACCACGGTACAAGAGGCCCGTCCGGCGATTGTCACCTATTCTCCGGGATTGATTCTTTTGGATCTCAACTTCCCGGAACCGGGAGAAGATGGCTTAATGCTCCTCGAAGAACTGGCCCGCAATCGCCCGGAAATCCCGGTGGTGGTGTTGACCGTGCGCGATAGCTTCCAAGATCGCCTGTCGGTGTCCCGTTTGGGCAGTCAAGCCTTTCTGCAAAAACCTCTACCCATGACCCAAATCATGGAAGTGGCTATGGAGGTGATTCAGCGATCGCACACGGCCGCCAAAGTCCTAATTGTCGATGACGATGAGCAAGAACTGCAAGGACTCACAACGCTTCTGAGTCCCTGGGGTCTGGAACTCGAAGCCTTGAATGACCCCCGTGGCTTCTGGCAATCCCTAGAAACCTTTATGCCTGATTTACTGGTGTTGGATTTTGAAATGCCTCATTACAGCGGCATTGAACTCTGTCAGGTGGTGCGCAATGAACCCCAATGGCGAAAGCTACCGATTTTATTTTTGACGGCCCATACAGACTCGGCCACGGTGGATCGGATTTTTCAGGCGGGGGCCGATGACTATGTCAGTAAGCCGATTTCGGGGCCGGAACTGATTTCACGTCTATTTAACCGCCTCGAACGCACCAAACTCCTGCAAAATTTGGCGGAATTGGATGCCTTGACGGGCCTGGCCAATCGCCGCAAGTCCAGTTATGACATTACCAATTTGTTACGCCTGGCCCTACGCCACGACCGTCCCGTTAGTTTCGCCATGTTAGACCTGGATCACTTTAAGCCGGTGAATGATACCTATGGTCATGCTACGGGGGATTTAGTCTTGCATCGCTTTGGCGAAATGTTGCGGGACTCGTTCCGGGCCGATGATGTGGTGGGCCGTTGGGGGGGAGAGGAGTTTGTGGTGGTGATGGCGGATACGGATGGGGTTAGTGCGGTTGAGCGTTTGTCGCGGCTGTTGCAGCAATGGCGATCGCATGAGTTTATCTTGGATGATGATGTGTGTTTGCAGGTCACCTTTAGTGCTGGGGTGGCTCAGTTCCCACGAGATGGGGATGATTTACCGACGCTCTATCGTCGTGCAGATCAGGCTCTGTATCGGGCTAAAGAGGCGGGACGTGGTCGGGTCTTTTCTTGTGATCTCGATACAGACTGTTGAGGTTTATGGACTGCTGATGCTCCGACTTACTCATGATGTAAAATTGGCTGAGAAGTTTCCTCACCCGCTCGAGACTGTATTGATCCTGAAAACTCGTCTCAAGACGACTCGTTCGACCTCCGTGAGTCCCCCCCTGACTCGAGTCCTTGAAAACGTCAGTCGCTGAACCTAGGTAAATCTGTATGAAGACTCGGTGTATTTTAATTATTGATGATGAAGAAGATATCCGAGAGGTCACCAAATTGACCTTAGAACTCGAAGGAGGCTGGGATGTATTAGCCGCCAGTTCTGGCTCAGAAGGTGTGGATCTTGCCCGTTTTCACCATCCAGACGCGATTTTACTTGATGTGATGATGCCGGAAATGGATGGATTGATGACGGCTAAGATCTTACAGGATTTTCCAGATACTCAGCCCATTCCCGTCTTGTTACTGACGGCAAAGGGGGCCACTGAGGTGAGGGATGAATTTCAAAATCTCGGAGTGACGGCTACCATCTCTAAACCCTTTGACCCCTTACAGCTTGTTCCCAAAATCAAACAGCTTTTAGCGTGGGAAGAGTAGGGTTGACCGAGGGGCTGTGGCTTGGTTACTCCCCGGAAAGGGGATGAATCTCGGTTGGGTCAGGGTTGAGTTTTTGTAAAGATTTATGGCTATAGCCGGCGCAAGAGACTGCCCGATGGTTTGGTAAGCTTAAATGGGAATTGCTATAGTTAAGGGATAGTCCACCACCGATCTTAAACTGTTAAAATGCCCCTTGATGCTGCCGTTTTATCAACATTGATCGCTCGCTTGGACCGATTAGAGCAACAGCAGCAACGTCATCAAGCAGTGGTTGATCAGTTACCCGTTGCCTGTTTATATCTTGACCTTGAGGGAACGATTCATTTTGCGAGTCGAGGGGCATTGGTACAACTCAACTGTGAGCTGGATGACTGTCTAGGCCAGTCCCTTTTATTATGGCTCTCCCCTCAAGAGGGCGATCGCCTCTTAGAGGAATTACAGAAACTCGCTCTTAATCCCCCTCAGGATGCCCCGTCTTTTCCTCAGCAGCTTCAGATTTCTGGAGGGGGGGTGCAAGACCTCAAAACGACCCTTTCTCCGCTGCCGAGTCCCCCCAACAGCAGCCCCATGATGTTGATGCAGTGGGAGCCACTCGCCACTGCCCCAGGGCCCGTGGAGGTGAGCGATCACGCCCTAGACAGAGCGCTCAATCCCAACGAACGCCGCACTCGCCTGCAACAAATCGCCGTTGAGATTCGGGCCATGATTTTCGACTATGTGCTGTATCCCGACGGTCACGAGAGCATCCCCTACGTCAGTGCCAACTGCGAAGACGTTTTTGAGATCTCCGCTCAAGAGATTCAAGAGGATAGCAGCCGTCTCTGGAGGCTGATGGATGAGGCCGATGTGTCCTTTGCCCAACAGTCGATCGCCCATTCGGCTAAAACTCTCAGCCCTTGGAACTTTGAATGGCGCATCAACCTACCCTCAGGGCGGCAAAAATGGCTTCAGGGGCTTTCCTATCCCAATCGCTATGCCGATGGCCGGGTGATCTGGAATGGCATGATCTTCGAGATCTCTGATCGCAAACAAGCCGAAGATGATCTCTATAACCTAGCGCAGCGACTCTTAACCATTATCGAAACCGTCGAAGAGGGCATTACCCTCAGCGATGATGCCGATAACTTTGGGCTGTTCAATGCCAAAATGGCGGAAATCACCGGCTACAGCGGCACTGAAGCCCAAGAAAGTGAGAGTTTTTTAAAAATACTCTACCCCGACCCCCAGGCCTTTGCTGAAGCCGCTGACCGCTTAGTGGAAGTCCGGGAAAAAGGCTGTTTGCGTAACTTAGAAACCATCATCCGAGCCAAAGATGGCAGTCTCAGAACCTTACTGGTATCGACCACCTATTTACCCCTGGGGGAACGCCAGTGTTATCTGAGTGCCTACCGCGACATTACCCAGCGACAACGGGCCTATGAAGAACTGCGTCAGAGTCAGCAGTTCATTGAAGCCATTGCCAACGCCTCGCCCCAAATTCTTTACACCATTGATGCCCAAACCCTACGCATCAATTCCGTCAACGGGCAAGTGCAATCGATTTTAGGCTATTCCCCCGACAACCTAGCCGGAAAACGTTTTGAAGACTGGCAATCCTTCTGTCATCCCGAGGATATCTCCACCCTGCACGCCTATTTTGCCTCCTGGCAAGATTTAGCCGATGGCGACATTAGCGAATGTGAGTATCGCCTACGACACGCCGATGAGAGTTATCGCTGGTTGCGATCGCGCGATGTCGTCTTTGAGCGAGATGAACAGGGAACCGTGCGGCAGATTCTCGGAACCGCCAGTGATATCACCGCACATCAATTCTCTGAAGCCTCTCTGCGGGCCAGTGAAGCGGCCTTGCGAGCCAGTCAGGAGCGACTCAACGGGATTCTCTCCTCCCTCGATGATGCCGTTTGGTCTATGTGTACCCAGACCCAGCAACTCCTTTATATCAGTCCCTCGGCCGAGAAACTCTATGGTCGCTCGGCCGAGAAACTGGCCCAGATGAAAAACCCCTGGATGCGTAACATTCATCCGGGCGATCGCGCTGCCTTTGTGCGTCAATGGCGACATCTCAAAAGCCAAGGGAGCGTAGATATTGAATATCGTATCCTTCTACGGCTCAATGGCGAAGACGCCTCCCAACCCAAACGAGGACGACGACAAAATCGTCAAGAACGTTGGCTACGACTACGAGCGCGGCTCGTGCGCAATGAGCAGGGAGTTCCCTTACGCATTGATGGCATCAGTAGTGATATTACCGAGTTAAAAGAAACCGAAATTGCCCTGAGAGCCAGTGAAGAGCGGTTTCGTTCCTTAGTGGCGAATGTTCCTGGGGTCATTTACCGAGTATTACCCAATCAGGGTTGGACGACGTTGTTTGTCAGTGATGCGATCCAAGAGATCACCGGCTACTCAGCCCAAACCTTCCTCGATAATCCCAGTTTATGGTCTAAAATCATCTATCGCGAGGATTTGCCCCGGATTACTCAACTGATCAACCAGTCCGTCAGTCGGCGACAACCCTATGCCTTTGAATGTCGCATGGTCTGTGCTGACGGTGAGATTCGCTGGATTTATGAACGAGGCCAGGGGATGTGGGATCAATGGGGTAACCTCCTCTACCTCGATGGGGCGATTATCGATTTGACTGATCGCAAACATAATGAGGAAATTTTGCAACGTCAGGCCCAACGCGATCGCCTCTTAACCACCCTCAGCCAACGCATTCGTGAATCCCTGAATCTCGACGAGATTTTAGACCGCACAGTCCGGGAAGTGTGCCATTCCCTCAAAGCCGACCGAGTCTTAATTGTGTACTTGGACGGGCCGGGTAACAGTCAGGTGGTGAGTGAGGCGGTGATTCACCCCTATCAGCCAACTCTGGGGTTAAACTTCTATGAAAGCCAACTTCCCGCTCACTGTTATCAAGCGTATGCTCAGGGACAATCTCGGGTGATGGTTGCTCCTGACCTACATTGCGAGTATGGAACCTGTATTGGCCAGTTGGGGCTGATGCAGGTTCAGTCTCAGGTCGTCATCCCCATTCTCCATCCCTCGGCCATGGGAGCCAATCTCTGGGGATTGTTAATTGCCCATCAATGTTCCCATCCACGCCAATGGCTCGATTGGGAAGTGGATATATTAGGCCAACTGGCAGACCAAGTGAGTATTGCCATTGGTCAGGCCAATCTCTATGCCCAGGTTCAACAAAGTGAAACTCGCTTGCGGGCGATGTTTGAACAGGCGGCGGTGGGGATGGCAATTTTGGATGCCCAGGGGCAAATTTGTCAGCAAAATCAGACCCTCAGCCAGATTTTAGGCCCTCAGTTACCGGTGCTGCGGTTTGAAGAGATTACACCGGAAGAGGGGGGGGCTGAACAAGAGTGGGAACAATGTTATCAACGGGTTGATGGGTCTTTGGTGTGGGTTCAGTTGAATTTGTCCTCATTTCCTAAACAGGGGGAATTGGGAGGCTGTTTTCTGGCGATTGTTCAGGATATCAGCGATCGCAAGCGGGCTGAGTTACGGCTACAACAACAGTTAAACTTTGAAACTGCCCTGGCTCGGTTTTCCAGTAGCCTCACCAGTAATGAGGCGGTGGATTGGAGTAGTTTATTGGGTTTGATTGGGCGATCGATCAAGGGGAGTCGTGTCTATCTCAACCGCTTTGATTGGTCCAGCCGTACGGGTTGCTGGATGGCGGAATGGGTCGATGAACAAACACCGTCCTTTTTTGAACAGGCTCAACGGATTGTGATTGATGAGCTGCCCTGGTGGCTTGAGAAGTTGCAACAGAATCAAGATGTGGCGATCGCCCATTTAAGGGAGTTACCTCCGGAAGCTGATGCCGAACGTCACCTCTTGCACCAAACGGGGGAAACCTCCCTACTAGAAGTTCCCATTTGGTGCCGTCAGCGAGAACTCTGGGGTTGTTTAGGGGTCAGTGTTTTGCATGGACGTCCTCGCCATTGGTCCGACGAAGAGGCCCGCTTATTGCGAGTGGTGGGGGAGATTATCTATAACTACTGCGATCGCCGTCTTGTGGAACAGGCCTTGCGGGATAGTGAAGAACGCTTCCGAGTCACCTTTGAACAAGCGGCGGTTGGCTTGGCTCAATTGGACTTTAAGGGGAATTTCTTACGGGTGAATCATCGCTACTGCACCATGCTCGGCTATGAACCCGAGGAACTGTTACAACTGACGATCCGGGATATTGTCGGGAACGATGACTGGGTTCAATCCTTAAAGACACTACAACAAATGCAGTCAGGCAAGCTAGAGACCTGTTCTAAGGAGAAACAGCAACGGCGACGAGATGGCTCACTGCGTTGGGCCCAGGTGACGGGTCAAGTGGTGTTTGAGGGGAGCAAGCCCAAGTATATTATCTGTGCGGCGGCGGATATTCATGAGCGCAAACAGTATCAGTCCGCCCTAGAACGGTTGCGTCACCGCTATGAGTTGATTTTGAATGCGGCTGGGGAAGGGATTTGTGAGCTGAACTTACGTCAACAGATTGCCTTTTGCAATCCCACAGCGGCTCAAATGCTGGGAAGTGATCATGTGGCTCAGATTATTGGCTTATCCATCCATGAGATTATTGAGCCATTGCTTCCGGCGAATCGGGAATCCTTAGGAAGTTCCTCCTGGCAAGACGTTTGGCAAAGTCAAGTTTCGGAACTGCAACTGTCCGCTGCGGCAGGAACCTCTCCCTCAATTCACCAGGCTCAGTTTCGCCGCCTGGATGGGGAAACCTTCCCCGTCGATTATATTTGTACGCCGATTGTCTTGAATGGACACCATCTCGGGGCGGTGTTGACCTTTAAGGATATCAGCGATCGCCTGGCCATCGAAAAGCTTAAAAATGAGTTTCTCTCAATGGTCAGTCATGAATTGAGAACCCCCCTGACCCCTATGCAGGTGGCCCTGGGACTCCTCAACAGTGGCAAGTTGGGGTCTCTGTCTGAGAAAGCCCAACATCTGGTTTCGATTGCCTTAAGCAATACCAATCGCCTACGCCGCTTGATTGACGATTTATTGGATTTCCAGCGCCTGGAATCGGGGCGGGTGGAGTTACATTGCCAACACCATCGTCTGCTGGATTTGCTGCAACAGAGTTTAGAAACCATGCGAGCCATGGCCGAACCCGATCAGATCCGCCTGGACATTGCCCCTCTCAGTGAGAGCCTACAAGCACTTCAGCTTTGGGTGGACGGCGATTTATTGATTCAGGTCTTGACAAATTTGCTAAGCAATGCTATAAAGTTTTCTCCTCCCGGTGAGGTGGTGACCTTAGTTGTCGAGGCTTGGCCCGAGTCCGAGGAGATTTGTATCCGGGTGTGCGATCGCGGTCGAGGCATTCCCCCCAACTGTCTCGACCTCATCTTTGACCCCTTCCATCAAGTGGATGCCTCCGATTCCCGCGAGAAGGGGGGAACTGGCTTAGGACTGACCATCTGTCGCCGCATCGTGGAACAGCATCAAGGGCGCATCTGGGCCGAAAATCGCCCAGATGGCGGGACGCAAATTTCCCTGACACTACCCTGGCAACCGTGAGCTACATTCCCATAATTTCGTAACCGGCATCCACATAGACCACTTGGCCGGTAATCCCGCTAGCCAAGTCGCTACAGAGGAAGGCGGCGGTATTCCCCACTTCCGTTTGCGTCACCGTGCGTCGTAGGGGGGCCGTTTCCTCCACATGATGAATCATATCTAGAATCCCGCCGACAGCGGAGGAGGCCAGGGTGCGGATGGGACCAGCGGAAACAGCGTTGACTCGCAGTTGAGCGGGGCCAAACTCAGCCGCTAGATAGCGCACATTCATCTCTAAAGCCGCCTTGGCGATTCCCATGACATTGTAATTGGGGACCACGCGCACACCCCCGAGATAGGTCATCGTCAGCAGGCTTCCCCCCTCATTGAGCAGCGGCTTGGCCAGGCCCGCCATCTGAACTAGAGAGTAGGAACTAATTTCAATGGCTCGCAGATAGCCGTCTCGGGAGGCGTTACTAAAATCACCGCTGAGTTCCTCTTTGCCGGCGAAGGCCAGACAGTGAATTAGAATATCAAAGCTGCCCCATTTCTCCTGAATCGTCTCGAATAAGCTGCGAGTTTGCGCCTCATCTTGAACGTTACAGGGTTCAATTAGCGTCGGTTGTAGGGGTTCGACGAGGCTGCGGACTTTTTTCTCCTGACGACCGCGATCGTCCGGGAGGTAGGTGATGGCCAGTTCAGCCCCAGCTTGGTGGAGTTGTTGAGCAATCCCCCAGGCAATGGAGCGGTTGTTGGCAATTCCCGTGACCAGGGCTTTTTTTCCAGTAAGATCCAGCATAGTTTATTCGGAGTGACAATCAGCTTTGTACCATATTTTCGGGCAGAATCGGCGCTGAACCACCTCGGGAGTTGAGAAACATTCCCTAGGGGCCGCCGCTAGCTCATGCGGTTAAAGTCTGATAGGGTATCAAATTTGACGAATCTTTGCTCAAAATTCCATTTAAGTGGTCTCACAGGGTTATTGTCAGGCGCTAACTCCCCCGATAAGGCTAGGTCAATGGCAGAATAGGGGTGGGCGATCGCGCCTGCTGTGTAACGGCAACTTTGAGGCACGTGATAGGGAGAGGACGATGGTAGCCATGCAGGACAAACCACTGGCGGCTGTATTTCACCAGATGGGAAGCGGTAGCGGTGCATTTCCACCGGTTGTTGAAAACTATGAACGTGGAAAAACCATCTTTTTTCCCGGCGATCCCGCTGAGCGCGTTTATTTTTTGGTTAAAGGTGCGGTCAAACTCTCTCGCGTCTATGAGGCAGGAGAGGAGATTACGGTGGCACTGTTGCGGGAGAATAGTGTCTTCGGGGTCTTATCCCTGATTACAGGACACCGTTCAGATCGGTTTTACCACGCTGTGGCGTTTACACCGGTTGAATTGCTCTCGGTTCCCATTGAACAGGTGGAAAAGGCTCTAAAGGAAGATCCCGATTTATCGATTTTGATGTTACAGGGGTTATCCTCGCGGATTTTACAAACCGAGATGATGATCGAAACCTTGGCTCACCGAGATATGGGATCTCGCTTGGTGAGCTTTTTATTGATTCTCTGTCGGGACTTTGGCCTTCCAAGTTCCGATGGCATCACGATTGATCTTAAGTTATCTCACCAGGCCATCGCTGAGGCGATCGGCTCGACGCGGGTTACGGTCACACGGTTATTGGGCGATTTACGCCAAGAAGAGATGATATCGATTCACAAAAAGAAGATTACCGTGCATAATCCTGTGGCACTGAGTCAACAGTTCACGTAATCGGCCGATTTGGACGAAAACCCGTTAGAATAGCATCCGCCGCAGAGACTGACGGCGGCGATCGCCCCTGTGTCACACTGCTATCAAAGGCGATCGCCGCCGTTTTACGGTGGGTAACGTCTATCCCCCTCTCCCGAGAGTTCCCAGTCGCACAGGAGGAGCCATGACCACTGGATATGTTTTAATTTTGGCCATGCTGGTTCTCGGTTGCGCGATCGCCACAGTCGGAGATCAGATTGGGACCAAAGTCGGGAAGGCCCGTCTCAGCCTATTTAACTTACGGCCACGCAAAACCGCCACCCTAGTTACGGTGGTCACCGGTGGCTTCATTTCCGCTTCCACCTTGGCCATTCTCTTGCTGTTGGATCAACGACTGCGAACGGGATTATTTCAACTTGAGGAAATTCAACAGGATCTCTATTCCGCTCGCCAGGATTTTGAGAATACCCAGATCGAAAAAAGCCGGGTGGAAGCCGAACTCGAAGCGGCCCGCAATCGAGCGGTGTTGGTTCAGGAACGTTTAGATGCACTCAATCGCTCCTTGGAACAGGTCTCTCAAGAGTTAGCTGAGGCCCTCGAAGAACAAGTGCAAACTCAACAGCAATTACGACAAACCGAAACCCAACTCGAAAACACCGAAGCTGAACGCCGTCAGGCGGAACTCGAAATTAGCCGTATTGAGTCCCAGTTAGACGATACCGAGGCCCAGCGAGAGTCCTTGGAAGTGGCGATTTTCCAGCTTCAACGTCAACAACAGCAACTACAAGCCGCCGCCGAGAACACCCGGCGACAACTCCAGTCCCGCGATCGCGAACTCGAACGCAATCGCCAACGTCTGATGACACAAGAGGGGGAACTGGCTCGTCAGGAGAAGGAGCGATCGCAGCAAGCGATGGAGTTGTTGCGTCAAGAGTTAGAGTTGGCCCAACGGGAACAACTGCTGGCCAGCCTGAACGAGCAACAAACGGCCTTACAAGAGGAGTTACAACGCATTGGCCAAGATTTTCTGTTGTTACGGGAACGACGCTTAGCCATACTCCAGCAGCAAGTTCTCACCTCGGCCCGGGTGCGAGTCATGAATCCGCAACAGGTCGATGAGGTCATCTTACAAATCCTTCAGGAAGCCAATCGCGTCGCCACTCAGGTTCTTCGTCCGGGAACTACACCCAGCCAAGACTCCCCCACGTTGCAAGTTGATCCCGAACAAATCGATGGGTTACGGGAGCGTTTAGCAGGGGGTCAAGAGTATGTGGTTCGAGTTCGCTCATCCCGCAATTACCTCTTGGGAGAAGCCTTTGTGCAAGGCTTTTTGGAGGTTTTGCCCAATCAGGTGATTTTTGAGGCCGATGAAGTGGTCGCCGAGGTGGTGGTGGATTTAGATCGCAATCTCGATGAGGTCTTCGATCGCGTCTATTGGCTGCTAGAGGCGGCCCGCTTTCAGGGAGAACGACAGGGAATTCTCCCCGCTCAAATTCAGATGGTGGGGGGTCGTAATCCTGAGTTTCGGGAGTTCGTTGAACGGTTGTTGGAAGAGTCTGGGGAGGTGAGGATTCAGGCGGTGTCTCAGGATTTAACCTATACCTCTGGACCTCTATTTCTCAATCTAAAAGTTTTTCAGGATCAAGAGCTTTTATTTGAATTAACTGTTGACGATTAACTGTTTTTGTGGTATAGGATTACGGTATTTTGCCTCGATCACGACAAGTCAGGTGAATTGAGAGTCGAGCCGAGGGGATGCCCCAAGAGGTCTTTTGATTTGCTATCGTGTCAAGCATTGCTCTGTTCACAGCTCGGAAGGCTTTTACCATGGTTGGCGCTCCTATCTCCTCGCTTCGGGTTTCTCTAAAAGCGTTTTCCCAGAAAGGACTCAGCCGCTTCCTGTTGACGAGTCTCCTATGGCTTGGCGGTGCAGCGGCGACTCTGGCGGCGGAATTTACCATTGATGTCGGGGTAGTGCAGCGATTTGGAGAACAGGCCAGCGATCGCCTCGTCTTGCGTGATGGCGGCGGTGGAACCCTGACGGTGACCTTTGAAGGGGGAGATGGAACTCCGCAAACGCAGCAACTGGAGAACTTAACCCTGGAATTGGTCACCCAACCCCTCTCGGAACCGGTGTTAGAGGAACGGGTGGTGTTGAGTACCCACCGCAGTTTTGAGAATGCTGAACAGGAGGCTCGGGAATGGCGCGATCGCGGCATTGAAGTCGAAATTGCTCAACCCAGTGATATTTGGCAGGTTTGGGCCCATCGTGAGGTCTATCAAACTCCCCTGTTGCGTCGTTTGTTAATGGAAAACTTGGAACGTCAGGGATTTAAGATTGCTTATCTTAACAATCAAGTGCGCGATCGCCGTTATCAAGCGGGATGGGAAGCCGATGGATTTCGCTATAACCGGGACCATCTCAGCGTCAACGCCAGTTCCGGAACCATCCAAGTGACAAACGATCGGGTTCAACGCACCTATGGCGGCCAGATGCAATTACAACCCAACGCCTACGGGAGTTATACCCTCGTCAACACCGTTCCCATTGAAACCTACCTGCGGGGAGTGGTTCCCCATGAAATTGGCCCCAATGCTCCCTATGCAGCCGTCGAAGCACAGGCTATTATCGCCCGAACCTATGCGTTACGGAATCTCCATCGCTTCGCCATTGATGAGTATGAACTCTGCGCCGACACCCATTGTCAAGTCTATTGGGGGTTAGATAATACGGTATCTCGGGCCGATCAGGCGATCGCCGCCACCTCGGGATTAGTCTTAACCTACAACAACGAACCCATTGATGCTCTTTATTCCTCCACCACAGGAGGCGTTACCTCACCCTTTGAAGATGTCTGGTTAGGAGAATCCCGTCCCTATCTCGTGGCCCGGATCGATGCACCGACCAACAT
>SMDP01000003.1:0-31475 GCA_012911965.1 Geitlerinema sp. P-1104 | reverse complement strand
GCCCGTAATCCAAGTGGGGATATCCTCAGCCGGACTCCATAGCTGCCCCACATTGACCCCATAGTACGCCGCAACTAAGCCCCCATGAAAGCCAATGGGATAGCCTAAACGTCCTCGACCTCGAAGTTTAAGTTGGGCTAAAACGACCCCTAATAAAACCAGACCAAAAAACTGGGGAGCCGTCCGCAGAATTTCCGGTAGAGGTTTAATGAAATGTAACAGAGCAAAGACCACCCCATTGAGGGCGATCGCCCGAGATTGAGAATAATCACGGCGTAACTCATCCCAAAACCAGCCCCGAAATAGCAGTTCCTCAGCAATTCCGATGGCCACTCCCACTAAAACCGCCTCCCCAACCAGAGAAGTCAGTGGAACCTGGGGCCCCTGCCACTGTTGCCAACCGAGGCCCACCTGAACCAGAAACAGCACCAGAATAGCGGAGATGGCCCCCAGCAGGCCCCCCAAGAACTCCCAACCATTACGAGCCGTCCAGTCCAAGCCATAATAGGAGAACACACGCGATTCCCCATAGACTCGCGTCCCCCAAAGCTTGAGTAAAATCAGAAACTGCACATAGAGGATTCCCGTTCCCAGAATGCTGGCGGTGTTGGAATCCTCGATCAGGCTATAAATCGGAATCGCGATGGGGAGCCAGACTAGCAGCAGCAGCCCCACAAAACGACTTAAACGACCCAGGAGAGGGCGATCGCCCCAAGACTTGCGAAACATCAAAAAGAGCCAGGCGACTGGCCACAATCGTGCATAATTCTCCGTATTACCGCAACTTTTAGCAAATTCAGCTAAAACCAAATTGCTTTAATCATCAGGCTCAATTGAGCTACTTAAGCCGTGATTGCGTAACGTTTCACAGTAGAACTCAGCATGTTCTTGAGCACAAGTAATCACCAGTGCTTTGCCATTGGTGTGAGCTTCCATCATAATGCTGACAGCCTGGGGTTGCGTCAAAGCTGGAACCGTCTGCACCAGCGTCTGTACAACATACTCCATCGAATTAAAATCATCGTTGTGGAGTAACACTCGATAACGCGGTGCATGTTTACGAACTGTTGAACGTTTTTCGAGAGTTTCGACAGACACGATAGGACTCCTTATACACTAAAGTTGACAGACACAAGACAGGACAGCGGCTCCCATGACAACGGAGGGTTCCCGTGAAGACCCCCGTTTCATCAAAATTTGAGAACTGCTACATATTTTTTTAATAGTAAAACGAGAACCCGAGTTTATCAACCGCATTAGGGGAGTCACATCGGTTGGTTAAGATGAGGCAATACTGAAGCAAGAGACAGACGGCAATTAAGATCACTCAGTCCCTAGCCCCTCACTTCCGAGCCAGTTCAGGGGGCGATCGTCTGGGCTTCAGCAGGGCTAGACCCACTCTAGCGCGCAACAGTAAGCCTCGCCGAGAGTTACCCGACCATCCATCCTATCCCCCCTCACCCCAGTTTTGGAACGACGTTGACCTTATCCACATCCCCCACCGCCCAACCTACCGTCTCTGTGGTGATCCCCATCTACAATGGAGCCACAGATTTACCCGATTTGTTGTCCTGTCTAGAGCAACAAACCTATCAATCTGAGAACTTAGACTATCTACTGGTTGACAACAATAGCCAAGACAACACCGCTCATCTAATCGGCGAAGCCGCCAAAACCGCTTCAATTTCCCTCAAACTCCTCTCAGAAACAGAGATTCAGAGTTCCTATGCTGCCCGCAACCGAGGCATTCAGTCCAGCAACAGCGACCTAATTGCCTTCACAGACGCTGACTGTCGCCCAGAACCCACCTGGCTCGAACAGCTCCTGCAACCCTTCAACCAGTCCGAAGTCGGACTCGTCGCCGGTGAAATTTTGGCCCTCCCGCCACAAACCTTCCTCGAACGCTACGCCGAACAGCAAAAAACCCTCTGCCAAGCCTACACCCTAGAACATCCCTATTGTCCCTATGGCCAAACCGCCAACTTAGCCATTCGGCGACAAGCCTTAGAAACCGTGGGCCTCTTCCGTCCCCATCTCACCACAGGGGGAGACGCCGACTTATGCTGGCGGATTTTGCGGGGAACCGATTGGCAACTCAAATTTGCCCAACGAGCCATTGTGCGTCATCGTCACCGGGCCACCTGGGAGGAGTTAGAGAAACAATGGCGACGTTACGGAGAATCCAATCGCTATCTCCATGAATTACACGGCGTGGAATTACAGCCTAGCCAATCCTCCCTGCGTCCCCTACTCCGTTGGTTACTCAAATCCCTGCCCCGAGAAACCCTGAAATTGGGCATTGGCCGAGGAAATCTCGTCTCCCTCGTCGCTCCCCTCATCGGTGTTTACACTTCCCAAGCCCGACAACGAGGGCAAGCCGAAGCCCAACTCCCCGACGCCGCCCGAGACATTGAGTTGATGGAGAAGAGTTGATGAAGACAGCCTAGTTCCCTACATTTTCTTCAAGATTGGCTACAAACCTTGCCAGTTTCCCGATTAATGAGTTAGAACCGGACAGTTCCCCTATCAGGGTTCATAGGTCATCCCCATGAGATGACCCGCTTTGCCTTGCGCAATCACATCTTAGAACTTTTTTGACCGGAAGAGAGCAGCTCATTGTGCAACTGACTTCGCGTTATGTCTGGTTCCTTCCTGGTCTTATACATCCATCAACTTCTATCCCGACTATGTCTCTATTCAACAGTCAATATCATGTCCCTCGTCACCAGTCCCCCCGGCACAGGATACAACAAGCAAATTCATCAAATTCGCAAGCATATTGAGACTCAATTTGCTCAAGCTGAGATTAACCCCAGTCCCTTCCCTCACTTACTCATTGAAAATTTCTTCCCCGAAGAGGTTTTTGCTTCTATTTTAAACCTCAATCCTTTTCAGATAATGGAAGGGGAGGAGTGGATTAAACGTCAAGCCTCTAAAGACCCCGCACGTCTTAACTCAACTCCCTATTACCATCGTCGGCAAATTCACTTAGATCGTCACCTGTTAGACTTGCAAAGCGAGCCATACCAAGAGTTTTGGCGGGCTATTCATGATTGTTTTTTAAGTTCGGATCACTGGTTTGAGAACCTTGTAATCCAAAAGTACAAAATCTATTTTGAAATTCGCTTTGGAGACTTCCTAAAAGATTCTGATTTTTTGAAGCATTTTAAAACCGAGTTCTTTCTACAACGTCACCGTCCGGGATACTATATTGGACCCCACACCGATGTTCCCACGCGAGTGTTTACGGCTATCTTTTCATTTGCAGATCAAGAAGGATTTGAAGACTATGGTACTCAAGTCTGTGTTCCTAAAAATCCCAAACAGCGGTGTTGGGGGAATCGACATTATGACTGGGACAATTTTGATGTTGTTAAGGTTGCTCCCTATAAACCCAATAACTTCTTTTTGTTCTTCAAGACCCGCCAATCGTTCCATGCGGTGAAAACAATCAGCTCAGATGTCCCCAATGAACGCTATGGGATGCAGTTCCAATTCTACGAGCCACCAACAGGAGTCTTTGAGGATTTATCGACACCAGATCTGATGAAAGCCAAGCATCATAAATCCTCCCAGTCACCTCGCGTAAAATCTCCTAATAAAATTCAACGTCTGTTGCAGAAAATACAACGTTCTTGACAGAAAAGTGGTCGTTAAGGGGTCTCCCTTAAGTAACGAGAGGTCAAGGTGGTTAGAACCGTTACACAACAGTTGGCACAAGTGCATATTGAAGGGTTTGATTTGCAAGATCCGAGGTTTGAACTCTATCAATCTAATAGATTCAAACGCTGGCTGTCTATTCTGAGGGAGTTCTGCAAGCATCGACAACGTAGTCGCTTGTACCAACAATGGCATCATTTCCGCAAACGGGGAGATCTGCACATTAACGGGGAACTCCAACGGGTGATGCTGTTGAGTAAAGACGCGGATCTATCCCTGAACCTTTATATCAATCTACTGAAGCCGAAAAGTTCCGTCACTCTCTATATCGGTCGAGGAGTGACGGGGGAAGTGTACGTAGATGTGTATCACGCGAATCTGACCCTTTTTATCGGTGATGGCTGTTGCTTGGGGGGACTTGAAATTGCTTCCTTGCAGGAAGATGATGAAATTTTGATTGGCAATCAGGTTCATATTGGTTCTGCTAAACGGCGGCTACCAGAGAAGGTGACGCTGTTTTCGGGCGGTCATTCTGCCAATTGTCCCTTTTTGGTGATTGGGGATGATTGTTTGTTCTCCTATGGGGTGACCATTCGCACAACTGATGCACACCCGATTCTTGATCGCCACTGTCAGCAGCAGGTGAATGCGGCACAACGGGGGGTACTGATTGAACCTCATGTTTGGGTTGGCCAGAATGCCAGCATCTTAAAGGATGTGACGGTGGGAGCTTGTTCAGTCATTGCCTTGGGAGCAGTGGTTGTTAAGGATATTCCCCGGGGATCACTTGCGGTTGGGATTCCGGCAAGCCATCGCTCACTTAAGGGCAAACTCTGGACTCATTCGAGTTCTTCAACGGTGATTGCACGGGCCCAGGCTTTCTCAGACCATTATCTAGGAGGTCAAGATGCTGTTGACCTCTAGGTCAACCCTAGAAAGAATACCCCAACCTGATTGTTTCGCTACTGGTTAGGGCGATCACAAGGGTACGCCCTTACTGGCTATTGCCTTTTTAATCTGTTCCAAAATCAGCTCAGGGGTTAAATCCGTGACTTGCCTCAAGACTAAGTGGCCCCCCGCCGCCTCCAAGCGTTGCTGATGGAGCCGTTGGCTGTCCGGGTGAGTTTGCACGTGGGGGGGAAGCACCCCGATCGCCATCCAGGGGCGATCGCCATCCTGTTTCGCGGCATGTTCCACCACATACATATCCGCCACCGTATCGCCAACATAGAAGACCGGACAAGTGGAGCTGGCCCCCAATTGGCGTAAACAGGCAAATAAGCCCGTAGGATCTGGCTTTCCGGGGGCATCCTCCATGGCCACTAACACCGGGGACTCCAAGCCAATACGTCGCTGTAAGATATACTGAGCCGACCCTCGGGTCGCCCCACTAAAGAAGCCCCAACCAATATTGGCGGCGGTCAAACTCTCAAAATAGGGGCGTTGGGCGAGGATGGGTTCATCACAGATATACCCCGTCCAGTGATCCGGATTCTCCGCCGACTCACCCCGATAGCGAGATTGAAAGAAGGCCACAATTTCATCAAAGTCCAAGTTGAGGCGATCGCGATCGCCCCCCTGACTCTCGAAATAGCGGTAAATCAACTCCATTGAGCCTTCCCAGTCATTATTCCAGATGCCCTCGGCTTTGAGTTGATCAATGTCCTCGGCACTGGGACGATAGGCTCCCTGGGTAAACTGCTCAACGGTATCGGCTAGGGCCCGACGATAGGAGGAACCGACATCCCGAATCACACCGTCAATATCAAAGATGACAAGAGCCAGTGGTTCTGAGCTAGAGGGGGAAGGGTGGGACATTAGAAATTAAATCTGGGAGGTTTTTTGGGGGCGAAACCAGGACTAGGAGAGCATTCGACTCCCCTGAACCCCGACTGATGGCTTAAGGGATTGTCACAGGCTTTCTAGGAGATAGTATAATGAGAAATTGCAAATTTTTAACACAAACGCGGGAGGTAACGCTTGTCTCGATTCATGTTGAAAGTCCTTTGGTTAGATAAGGACGTGGCGATCGCCGTTGACCAAGTTGTCGGAAAAGGCACCAGCCCCCTGACCACCTACTACTTCTGGCCCCGTAATGATGCTTGGGAACAGTTAAAGAACGAACTGGAAGCCAAGCACTGGATTACCGATGTTGAACGGGTGGAACTCCTCAACAAAGCCACGGAAGTCATCAACTACTGGCAGGAAGTGGGTAAAACCAAATCCATGGCAGAGGCTCAAGCTCAGTTTCCGGAAGTGGGCTTTACGGGAAGCCGGTAGTGTATTACGGACTGTAGTCCGGTATTCTTCTCTCGGGGTATTTTCCTCAATCGTTCCCCTGACAGCGGGGGATTTTTGCCTCAGTGTCAGGTGCTACCTTCGAGAGAAGTCCCGGATTTGCGAACTCCGGTTGCCCGTTTTCACCTTGAAAACGGGTTTTTCCGTCTTTCTGGGGAACTTGTCCCCAGTTCGCTCTATCTAATAGCTCATCTTGCGATTTTTCTTGTGGAGATTGACGTGACCACCAGCCCCCAACTTGATACACCGTTATACCAGGCGATCGCCCGCAGTCTTAAGGGAAGTCTGTCGGCCCAAGGTCAAATTGCCCTTCCCGCCGTCAAAGGCGCGGTCGATCCCTATGGACAACGGATTAACCGCTTGTTTTCCCTGTTGGGCAAACCCCTATCTCCCTCGGAGTTGGTGAAACTCTGTCAACATTTGGCAACACTCCTGAAAGATCCCCCCGCTTCGTCACAAATCGTCCTCAGCTATGAACCGGCGCGGGCCCCTCGTCAGGGTTTAGTCTATCGCTTGGACCGAGTTAAAACGAAGACTCCCAGTCAGGCCCTCATCAGTCAGGGACAACTGGTATTGCCCTCGATTCCCTGTTTGCGGCGAGATTATTTACAGCAGTTAGGGAGCTTGTTTGCCCTACTGACGCATCCCCTGAGCCAAACGCAAGCGGAGCAGTTTGAGGCTCGCTTAGAACAAGAACTCGACAGTGGATTTCTCTTGTCCCCCCAAGCTCGACTGTTGGTGAGGTATGCCAGTAATCCCCCGGAAGAAGGGGGCTTATCCTGTCAGGTGTCCGTGGTGACGCGATCGCTCACGGAGCAATCTCAAACGATTCTCCAACAAACCCCCAATTATTTTGAGACTCTGGCTCCCTTAACCAAGGTGATGGATCTCGCTCAGTCTCTCTCAGCTGATGAGACTCCCGTGTTGTTGGCTGGGGTGGGAACGGCTCAGTCGGCGTTACCTTTGGCCCGTCAAGGCGTTGCGGTGGATGCGATGGACTTAGCTCCTCCTTTTGCCAATCACTTACACCAGTTGCTACAAGAGGAAGATCTGCCGATTCGGGTCATGGCTGAGGATATCCTAGACCCCCTGGTCACCCTTAAACCCGGTCACTATGGCTTGGGATTGCTGACGGAGGTGACGTCCCGTCTGGCGGATGTGGACGCCTTGGAGGGGTTGCTGGGTAAGATGGCTCAAGCCTTGCGGCCGGGAGCGACTCTGTTGTTGAATCTCTTTTTGGCCTCGGATGAGTTGCCCAGGACTCCTTTGCTGGAGGAAACGGCTCGGGTTTTTAATTCTACGGTGTTCTGGCGATCGCAACTTGAGTCTCTTCTGGAACGACTCCCTCTGCGGTTGGTGGATGAGGTTCCGGTGCTGACCTATGAAGAGGAACATCGTCCTCAGGAGCAGCTCAAACTTGACCCCTGGTATGCTCGCTGGGCCCAAGGACAACAGGTGTTTGCTATGAGTGAGCCTCCTATGGCCCTCCATTGGCTCACGTTGGTTCGCGAGGAAACGTCAGAGATCTCTGATTCTGAGACCTCTGATTCTGAAACCTCTGAAGACAGCAACACCCCCAAACCTCTGTTTTCGACAGTGGAGGCGGAGTTTTAGCGAGCGGATGCACTATATCTTTATTGGCGGCGCACCCCGCACGGGAACGACGTTACTGAATAGTCTCCTCTGTCAAGAGCCGACTACGAATCCTCTGATGGCTGAGGCCAGTTACTTGGCCTATGTGATTTCGACCTATCATCGGGGGAAACGAGTCTGGGGAGTGGAAGGGGGGGCCTATTTTGATGATCTCCAGGATTATGCTGATTTTTCTCGTTCCTGGGTGATGGCGTTTCTGGAAAAAACGGCACAACGCTATCCCCAGGCGCAACATCTCGTTCTCAAGTCCCCGGAACTGACGAAGTATTTCCCGGATTTGTTTGAGTTGGTTCCCCAGGCCCAGTTCCTGATTCTGTTGCGGGACCCCTGTGATGCGATCGCCTCCTTGATTGAAGTCGGTGATACCCTCAAGCAAACTCGCCAAAGTCCCACTCTGGTTAAACTCTTAGAACGGGGAGATACTCAGGGTCTGGCCCAGTTCTTTTGTAGCTATTATCACCCCTGTCACAGCTTTGAGCAGCCCCAGTTTTGGCAACAAACTCGCTATGTCCGCTATGAGGGACTGGTTCATTATCCTCGGGTGGCGTTGCGTCAGCTTGAAGGGTTTACGGGACTTCGCTTGAGTCAGATGAATCCCCATCAACCCTGGCGCAGTGATTTGGATTTTGCCCAACTTCCTGAACGCTATCGCCCCTGGTGGTCGACCCCTCTCTATGGTCATGGAGTCTCCAGTGCCAGTGTGGGGCGCTATCGTCAGGTTCTCTCCCCGGAACAGGTGTCTCTGATTCGTCAGGTTTGCCAGCCGTTGGGGTTTTGGGAATAGGGGGAAGAGGCAATGGGGTCACCACGTAGGGGCGTACCCTTGTGGTCGCCCGAGGACAGGTCGAAAAAGAGGGGGGAAGAGGCGAGAGAGAAAACCTATCTTCGATGGCGATATGACCCACTTAAAAAAAATTCGCAGCCCAGATGTTTGGACCCGCGCCGCCCGCACCGGGGCAGCGGAGTCCTTGTCATTGAACTAATCTTTTTTGATTAAGTTAAATTAGACAATGAACTCTATTTGATACCTAGTATAGAGGGATATCCTGGACGCTGTCAAGCCCTTTTAGGGATTTTTTTGTAACGTTACGTAACAGGAACCGAGAAGAAACATCGAGGCTTATTTGGGGCTGGACTTGGCGGTACGTAGGTTAGCTAGGTATTGACTGAAGAAGGGCAATCCGCCGATGGCGGGGAGTACATAGCGGGAGGTGCAAAGCAGACCCAAGGCGGCGCCGACGTTGGCATCAAAGAAGGGTTGATAAAAGAGAATTAAGGCAGCATCACGAGTTCCGACGCCGGCAAAGGTGAGGGGGAGCAAGCCGGCGAAGATGGCTAAGGGAGCTAACGCCAGGTTAGCCATAAAAGGAACGCTGGCTCGTAGGGCAAAAATGAAGAACCAAATCTGCATCAGGTGCAGAAACCAGATAAAGATGGAGATGGAGGCGATGATGAGCAGTTGTCGTTTATCTTGCCAGAAGTGGTTGTGCATTTCTGTCCAAGAGCCGTGAAGCTTGTCCAGCTTTTGATGGAGGTTGCCCGAAGCGATGGCTTTGCTACGACGAAAAAATAGATTGGCGAAGGATTGAGAGGAGAGCAGCAGTAGGCCAAAGACGAGGCCGAGGAAGACAAAGACGGTCATCGCCCAAAATAGAGTTTCTTTCTCGGGATAAAACAGAAGGCCAAAGACGCACCAAACAAAGAGGGAGAGTAAATCAGAGGCTTTTTCAAACACCACTAACGAAAAGGCGAGGGAGCCGGGGAGATAGCCGCGATCGCGAATAAAATAGGCCTTCGCGAGTTCCCCCATCTTAGAGGGGAGAACCATATTGAGGACACTGGCGGAGAGAGTGAGTTTAGTCGCTTCAGTCAGCGGAAAATCCTGATGGCGGGGCATGAGCTGTTGTAGCCGCCATCCCGTCGCCAAGGTGAGGGGAACGACCATCCCTAAACTAATCGCCATCCAGAGGAGATCAGACCCTTGAAACACCTGAGCCAAGGCTGGCAGATCAATACGGGAATAGATAATCGCTAGGATGACCACACTAACGAAAATCGAGAGAAGTCGTTTCATAACCAGAGCCTCAAAGGGGGAATGTTATAGGATTTAGGGGTGACGAACTAACAGTAAAACACCCTTTTCAATCTCTCCCTTACGTTCAACGGCGAGCTGATTCCCAGACAGTTGAAACTGAAACTCCGTCACATCCCCAGAATTGGGATTTCTGGCATAGATCGTTCCCCCGTCCACAGTATAAGTGCCTTCCAACTCACCAATACGAATTTGTCCCGTTTCAGTCAGTACCCAGACTAAATCCGCTTGCTGAGCTGGGGGAAGAGCCGTGAGGTCAACGGGGTCGCCCTGGGAGGGAAGATAGGATTGAGGTTCCCAACGACCGACGAGGGCCTCGGCCTCGGACAGGTCAGGATCGACGTGAGAGTCTTCGGGCCCTGACGCCTCAGCATCGATCGCCTCTTCCGTAGTGGTTATGGCATCTTGCCAGTCCTCTGACGGTTGACTGAGGCTAGGTGATCTCGTGGATGTGGAGAAGGGACCGGTGGTGTCTGAGGATGACTCGTGGTCAGCACAGCCCCATAATAGACTCACGGTGGTCAGAGCCAGAAAACTAGAAGGAAAGCGAAACGTCATGGTGTCAGTAATGACCAAAAACTACGGATGCTGGAGGCGACGGCCCTAGTGGTGACCGGCCTGATAGCCATGTTGGCTGAGAAAGTCGGGGGTAATCGGATCGAGGGAAACTGGAGAGTTGGTGGCGAGAGGAGCGGTGTGGTGGCCCTGAGATAAAAAGGTTTCGACGTATTTGCCCAAAATGTCGCCTTCTAAGTTAACCCATTCTCCCGGACTGAGGTGACTGAGATTGGTTTCTTGATAGGTATGGGGAATCACCGCCACGCGAAACCAGGTGCGCTGGAGATCGCACTGAGCCACCGTTAAACTAATGCCATTAATAGCAATGCTACCTTTGGCGACGAGATAGGGAGCAATGCGATCGCCCCACTGCTGAGTTTGTCGAGGGGGAGCGGTAAAGGTCATTTCCCAGGAGTTTCCGGTCATCTCGGCCTGGTCCAAACAACCAACGCCATCGATATGTCCGGTGACGAAATGACCCCCGATTTTACTCCCGACTCGTAGGGAGGCTTCTAAATTCACGGGACGGCGTTGTTCCCAGGCCCGAGCCAGGCTGGTGCGATTGAGGGTTTCGCGAGACACGGCTGCAACAAATCCCTGGGGTAAAATAGATTCAACCGTCAAACAGACCCCGTCGACGGCAATACTATCGCCAATGGCTAAATCATGGCTAATAGCCGCAGCATTGCCGGTCAGATAGTGGATACGTAACTGACCATCGTTAAAGGCATCAAGGGTTCCAAGGGCAGCAACAAGTCCGGTAAACACAGGGTATATCCTAGGTGAGACGATAGGTAAGACAATTTGAGGGGGACGGTTTCCCCAAGCTGTCAGTATTGTAGCGTCGCTCCCCTCGGAGTTACCCCGGATGGGTCCCGAGATGTCCCCCGCCGCTGGATCTGCCGCAGGATGGAGTCATCTATCCTAAACAGTGGGGATCCCTGTTCCTTTCCCGTGATCGTTCAACTAAGAGGCTGGATTAATGATTGAGATGAAAGTTGCTGGAATTGCCTTAGATGCATCCACCCGCAGTCCCATCGTACTTCTGAGAGATGCCAGCGAGCGGCGGGCCTTGCCGATTTATATCTCCCAAGATCAGGCACGCTCGATTATTAGTGCCATTGAACAACAGACTCCCCCCCGTCCCATGACCCATGATTTGATGATGAACATCTTGGATACTTGGGATTTAACCTTAGAGCGAGTGATTGTTCATGCCCTGGAGGATAATACCTTTTTTGCGGTGCTTAAGATGGTCAGTGCTGATGGCAAGGTCAAACATGAGATTGATGCTCGTCCGAGTGATGCGATCGCCCTGGCCCTGCGAACGGATGCTTCAATTTGGGTGATGGAAGAAGTGGTGGCCGATGCCTCAATTCCGGTTGATCGCGATGCGGATGAGGCAGAACGGCAGGCATTTCGGGAGTTTATCAATAATCTCAGTCCCCAGGAACTGATTAAACGGGCCGGCCAAGAGTTTAGTGATTCGAGTGATTCCTAGGTTGAGTCAGAGGTTCTGATGCAGTACCGGCGATTTGGTTCAACCGACTTGCGACTCTCGGTGTTGTCCCTGGGGACGATGCGCTGCTTGTCCTCTGAGGAGATGGCGATCGCCACTATCCGTAAGGCGGTGGAGATGGGGATTAATCACCTGGAGACGGCCCGAGGGTATGGCAATAGTGAACAGTATTTAGGTCGGGCCCTGAAGGCGGGGTTAGGATGTCCCCGTGAGCAGGTCTGTATCACCAGTAAACTGCCGCCAACAGCGGACGGCGGACAGATGGTGGACTGGATTGATGATTCTTTGGCTCGCCTCGGTCTGGATTATCTCGATAACTTAGCCATTCATGGCATTAATACCCCGGAACAGTTAGCAGGAATTCAGGAGGAGAATAGCGGTTTAGCGGCAGCTCAGCGGGCGCAGAAGGCAGGTAAAATCCGTCATTTAGGATTTTCGACCCATGGGAGCTTAGAGTTGATTTTAGAGGCAATGCGGACGGGTGCGTTTGAGTTTGTCAATTTGCACTATTATCTGTTTTTCCAGCGTCATCAGCCGGCGATCGCCCTCGCGGAGGCTTTAGATATGGGGGTTTTTATCATTTCCCCGGCTGACAAGGGGGGACAATTACACCAGCCCCCGGAGCGGTTGCGGCGTTTATGTGAGCCGCTGTCCCCGTTGGGCTTAAATTATCGGTTTCTGCTGAGTGATCCACGAGTCTCTACCCTGGGTGTGGGGGCGGCCAATCCTGGAGAACTCGATTCTATCTTGCCCTGGGGCGATCGCCTCGACCCTCTAACCCCCACAGAACAGGAAGCTTTAGTGCGACTGGAACAGGAATTGACGGAACAGTTAGGCCCGGATGCCTGTCGTCAATGTTATGCCTGTCTGCCCTGTCCCGAAAACATCCAAATTCCGGAAGTTTTGCGGCTGCGAAACTTGGCGATCGCCTATGAGATGCAGTCCTTTGGTCAATATCGCTATCGTATGTTTGAAAATGCGGGCCATTGGTTTCCGGGCCGTCGAGGTAACCGTTGTACAGAATGTGGGGATTGTCTGCCCCGTTGTCCGGAACAGTTAGATATCCCCCGCTTATTGAGAGATAGCCACGCCCGTCTTCGCCCTCGGGAGGGGCGGCGACTTTGGCAGGAGGATTAAAATGGACAAGAGATCCTCGACCCTGAAGATCCCCTGACATTCCCAGTTATGATCCACTGTTTTCCCCTTTTTTCCTATGAAACTTCAGCATTATGGGGCGATCGCCGCCATCACCGTTTTAACCGGACTCACTGCCCCCAATGTCCAAGCTAGCAATCACCAACATCTAGATCGACTCTATCGCACCGGGGTTTGTACTCGCTGCGACTTGCGCCGAGCCAATTTAGGGCGAGCGGATTTGCGAAATGCCGACTTACGGGGCAGTAATTTACGAGGGGCCAATCTCGAAGATGCGGATTTGCGAGGGGCCAATCTGCAAAATGTGGATCTCCGAGATGCGGATTTGCGGGGGGCTGACTTCCGCAATGCGGATTTGCGGGGTGTGAATGTACGGGGGGCCAGAACCCAGGATAGTCGCGGATTGCTAGGTCGTGATGACCGCCGTGATGATCGTCGTGGGGGTCGCTATGATGACCGCCGTGATGATCGTCGTGGGGGTCGCTATGATGACCGCCGTGATGATCGTCGTGGAGGTCGCTATGATGACCGCGCCACGGCGGCTCGCTCCCGTGAAACCATCAACCGACTCTACCAAGAGGTTTTGGGACGTAATGCAGACCGTCGCGGCTTAGAGGACTATGCGCGACAACTGGAACGAGGCATGAATTTAGAGTCGATCCGTCGCCACTTGGCCCAGAGTGATGAGGCCCGCGATCGCATTGATCGCCTCTACCGGGAAATTTTGGGACGGCCCGCTGATCAAGCCGGTTTGCGCAGTTATCAGCAACGACTGGTTGATGGTTGGAGTTTAGATCGCATCCGTCAAACCCTAGCGGACAGTGAGGAAGCCCAAAACCGGGGTCGTCGTTAGCTGTTGGCGAGTTTGCGTTCGCTCCAAACTCCGTCTGGGAGCCAGATGCCATCATGGCTTTGGACGCGCTGTTGGCTCATGTAATAGGCTAAGACGGTGCCGAGCGATCGCTCGGGGGTTTGGGGATCAAACACTTCAGTATCTAAGCGATTGTACTCATTCTCATCAGGGGGGCGATCGCTTAGATATCCTTCCAATTGGTCTAATTTCTCTAAAGCGTTGGCGCTGTCAAAGCCCAGAATCACCCCGTGAACCCATCCGGGTTCCTGGGTCATGGCTGGGTAGTTGAGATGGGGGAGATGATACAGTCGTCCAGGCGCGATGGCGCGGCCCTGGACTTGCACGCGATCGCCACAATAGGGACGATGGAAGCGTTCCCCGGGTTGTAGGGTTCCGTAAACAAAGACTCTCACCATAGGGCGTTCTCAAACAGATTCGTTAACCTGGACAGATTTAAGGGGCATCGTCCCCATCACTATTTAAGGGCAAGGTGCGAATTCGTTGTAACTGAGACATGGCCCATTTAGCCGTTTCTCGTACGTCGGGATCAGAATCATCGGTTCCATAGCGTAGCACCTGGCTTAACTGAGCAATAGAATCATAAATACGAGTTAAATCGCGAATTGCATTTTTGCGCACCTCAGGACTGTCATCTTGTAAGGACACCATCAAGGCTTGCTTGATCGGTTTTAGGTTCCGGGAACTAATTTCAGAAAGAACAGCCAGGATTGTACTGCGTTCCTGAGAACTGGCATCCGTTAATAACTCCACCAAGGGCGAGATGGCGCGAGAATCCCCCCGTTGTCCTAACTCCCAAATCGCTTTACGCCGCCGTTCTGGATCGGGATGTTGTAAATCCAGAATCAGGGCCTCGACAATACTCATGCGAGGCAGTCGTGTTAGAGCACTACTGCTCGCATTTTGGCGGGCGATCGCCGTGGTTTCAGGAGCCAGTGGCTCCTTAAGTCCAGTTGGAGGCTCGGGGGGTAAATCGGGAAAGGCCTGGGGGCCTGTCTCCGGCTCAGATGTTTCCCAGGGAGATTCTTGGCTGGGACTTTTGTTGGCAGAGAGTTCGGGGTGGCTGGGGACTTCCGGTGCGGGGTCGTCTGCGGTTTGCAATGAGTCGTTCGAGTCCTCGACCGACTCAGAGGTCTCCGTGACTGGGGGAACGGCCCCCTCTGAGGGGAACTCTTGCTCCGAGATCTCATCGAAGGGAACTTCGAGATCATCCACGTCCTCAGCGAAAACCTTGAGTAACACAATAAACAGTCCACCGGCCACGAGGATGAGGAGTGCGCCTCCCCCAATCCACCATAAACGTCCTAATCCGGCCCCGCCATTATCCGGTTGGGCCTCTTGCTCCTCAGGCGGTGTAAGATCCAGAGGTCCCTCCGTTGTCGGTTGTAGAGTTTGCAAACGTTGCCAACTCTCCTGATCCATCACCCCATCCACAGCTAACCCCTCTTCTTCTTGGAAGGCTGAGACGGCTGCATCGGTGTCTAAATCAAAGACCCCCGTAATCTCGCCCTCATAAAATCCCGCCGCTTGCAGTTGCCGCTGTAATTGTTCAACGGCCTCACCGCTATCATCTAATCTCAGAGTTGGAGGGGCTGTGGCTGAATTCTCAGATTCTCCCTGTGCCAACTCTACCTGAGATAACTCCTCGACGAACTCAGCAGCGAAATCGGGCATTAGGTTCACCGTTGCCAGATGAGTTGCTGGCAGGGTCAGTTTAGAGCCAGATAAGCCAGTGCTACTAGAGGTGGCGATCGCCCCCGAGCTAGTCAAACCGCATCCGAGGAGACAGGCTGTTGGTACCAACAGCATTTGTATCCCATGACGCCGTGCGAGTTGACTGCAAATGGATCGACGCAGAAGAGATGAGAGCGGATAATCGGAGGCTGACACCATAAACTTCGGTCACGCATTAGAGTGGACAACAGGTAGATGCTCCAATCCTAGCCTTGAGACTGGCAGATTTAAGGGGGAATCTGAGATTTTGCCAACCCTAAAGGCAACGCCTTGGTGTCCAACCCGTTTTAACCTATCTCGACGCAGCCGGGGGACCGGACGAGTGGGAGATGGAGGTTTCGCAGCGTGGCCCAGAAGGGGACTCAGAGGAGAGGTCCTTGTCACCCGAGCCTCGCCAGGATAACCGAGGCAGTTTTTGACGACGTTCAATGAGATAGACACTCCCTAAGGTTAGGGTTGCCCCAGCCATTTGCAACGGAGTCAGAATTTCACCGAGGAGCCAGTAGCCAAAGAGCAGGGCAAACACGGGGGTAAAGAACGTCAAGGAACTTAAACTGGTCAGGTTACCTTGAGCGGCAAAGTTAAAGAATAACCCGTAGGCGATCGCCGTCCCAAAGACGGTGGCATAGGTTAAGGCTCCCCAATCCCAGAGCGTTAAATCTTGCCAAGGCTGAGTTTCCCAGCCCCAGGATAGTCCCCATAGGGGAATTGCGCCCAAAATGGCGTGCCATCCCGTCGCGACAACCGGATCAACATGTTCAGAGACTTTAGGCATCATGACTGTCCCCAGGGCCATTCCCAGAGACGCTAAGAGCATCATCCCTTCTCCCCAGGACAGACTTTGACCCATCGTAACCGATGTGGTTTGCCCTCCCAAGGTTGGATCGAGAGTCAATAGGGCAATCAGCCAATGTTCAGGTAAGCCAATGGCACTGATGCCGATCAATCCTAGCAGCAAGCCAAGCCCCCCCCACAGACCAATATATTCGCCGAAAAACCAGGCCGATAGAAGGGCCACCAACAAGGGTTGTGAGTCAATGAGAACTGAGCCTAAACCCGCGCCGGTATCTTGGAGTCCCAGAGCCAAAAAGCCTTGAAATAACGTCCCGTCTACCAAAGCAAACAGGGCAATCCAACCCCAGGCTTTGAGTCCTCGGGGCTGCGATCGCCCACTGAGGACGGTAGCCACCAGAATTAAAAGTCCTGCTGGGAAGAGACGCATCGCGGCCATAAAGAAGGGGGCTGTGTGGGGCATAACCCCTTTCATGGCCACCATGGCGGTTCCCCAAAAGAAAAAGGGACTCAGCAGGAGTAGAACGTACTGGACACGGGAGGGGAGACGTGGATGAAGCATGATGGGCGCGGGTGGAGGGAGATCACGCCTATCATTGTAACGATTGATTGCTTTTTGTTAAGTATCCCAGAGATCCCGTTGCCCAAACGGCTCCGGGGAGTGGAATCAACTCTACCAAGGGGGGGAGGTTCCTGTTACACTCGGTTAGCAACCCTGTCCCGAGCTGGGACCTACCCAATTCGCAACGTCTTTGTCCCGTATGGTCTGGTTTTTCAAAAGGTTTCGTTCTAAGATTGCCCGCATTGAAGTCTCCGGAGCGATCGCCTCAAAGACTCGTCAAGACGTCCTCAAGGCGTTAGACACGGTCGCTGAGCGCAAATATCGCGCCCTGTTACTGCGGATTGATAGTCCTGGGGGAACCGTCACTGACTCCCATGAAATCTATCAAGCCCTGAGACGACTCCGGGACAAGCATGGAGTCAAGGTGGTGGCAAGCTTTGGGAATATTTCCGCCTCGGGAGGTGTGTACATCGGCATGGGGGCTGAAAAAATTGTCAGTAACCCAGGAACCATCACCGGCAGTATTGGGGTGATTCTGCGGGGGAACAACCTGGAACGATTACTCGACAAGATTGGCGTCTCCTTCAAAACCATCAAATCGGGCCCCTATAAGGATATTTTGGCGTTTGACCGAGAACTCAGTGATGGAGAACAACAGATTCTGCAATCTCTGATTGATAACACCTATGACCAGTTTGTTGAGACGGTGGCCACCGCCCGACAACTCCCCGTGGAAACGGTGCGCGAGTTTGCCGATGGCCGCATTTTTAACGGACAACAGGCCCTAGAGTTAAAGTTGGTGGATGCCATTGGCACAGAAGAAGATGCCCGCCGTCTGGCGGCATCCCTGGCGGGACTGGATCCCGAGCGAGCTGAACTCGATGAAATTGAAATCGCCAAACCCTTTTGGGCCAAGCTTCTACGCTCAAATACCTCAGTGTCACGCCTGTCAGCAACCAGTGAATGGTTAGAATTTGAACTGACAACCAACGGAATGCCCCTTTGGATGTATCGCCCCTAAACCGGTGGCGATCGCCCATTGAACACGTCACTAATATGGAGGTTTGTGTAGTGGAAGCGGACTGGACTGTGCGCGCAATTCGAGGCGCGACGACTGTTCCTGAAAATACGGCCGAGGCGATTCGCGAGGCAGTGGCGGAACTTCTCGATGAACTAGAACGGCACAACAGCTTTGAGCCGGAACAGATCGTCAGCGTCACCTTCTCGGTCACTCCCGATCTCGATGCCTTATTTCCGGCCTCAGTCGCTCGACAACGGCCACGTTGGGATAATGTGCCCTTGCTAGATGTCCAACATATGAGTGTCAAGGGGGATCTCGAACGCTGTGTGCGCTTTCTGATCCATGTCAATTTACCTCCCAATACTGAGTTATCCCATCCCTATCTACGTCAGGCGCAACAGCTCCGCCCTGATTGGAGTTTATCCTCGTCCGTCGGCTCATCTTAGAGGCGGGTCTCTTCTCTATGTTGGTGCGTTTACAGATCGAAAATTTCGCCTTAATTGATGACCTGGATCTGAGTTTTGGACCAGGGTTAAATGTGCTGACAGGAGAAACTGGGGCCGGCAAGTCCATTGTCTTAGATGCGGTGGATTTGGTGTTGGGGGGCAAAGCCAGTCGCCGTGCCATTCGGACTGGGGCCGAACGCGCGCGAGTTGAGGCCTGGTTTGAGCTGAATCTGTCTGAGGCTGGGGGGGAGGCGATCGCCTGTTCGCGGGAACTGCTCCTGGGAAAACGAGGCTGTCGTAGTAAATATCGCCTCAATGGCAAGGCGGCGAGTCAACGGGACGTCCAAGAGCTACGACAGCAGTTAGTGGAAATTGCGGCGCAGGGTCAGGCAATCCAGTTAGCCCAAATGACCCATCAGCGCCAACTTTTAGACCTCTACGGAGGTGAGTCCCTGTTGCAGATTCGCCAACAGGTCGCCCAAGACTATGACGGCTTACAGCAGCTACAAGGGCGATTACGGGACTTACAACGTCAGGAACAGCAGCGATCGCAACAAGAGCAACTCTGGCGCTATCAGTTTGAGGAACTCAGCCGCGCCAATCTCCGGGACCCCCAGGAACTTGAGGATCTCGAACAGGAGGCCCAACGGCTCAATCATGTGGTGGAGTTGCAACAGCAAAGCTATCTCCTCTATCAAACCCTCTATGACAACGAAGAGGAAACTGCCGCCGCCGATCGCCTGGGACGAGCGGAAAGTCTGTTACAGGAGATGGTGAACTATGACAAAGAGCTAACCCCGTTGCTGACCTTGGTCAATGAGGCCCTACTGCGGGTTCAAGAAGCCGGAGAACAAATCAATCGCTATGGGGATGAGTTAGAAGCCGATCCGGCCCGTTTACAGGAGGTGGAGGCTCGTCGACAGCAACTCAAGCGAATTTGCCGCAACTATGGTCCGACCCTCAATGAGGCCATCCACCGTCTAGAGACCTTACAGCAGCAACTCGATGACCTGGATCATGGGGATCAACGGCGAGAGAGCCTCGAGCGCGACTGTCAGGCGCAACAGCAACATTTGAATCAGCGGTGTCAGCAGCTACGGCAACGACGGCAACAGGCGGCCCACCAACTCGAAGCGCGGTTAATTGCGGCCCTACAGCCTCTGGCGATGGATAATTTGAAATTTCAGGTGGAATTATCTCCGATTGAGGCTACACGTTGGGGGAGCGATCGCGTGCGCTTTTTATTCAGTGCCAATCCCGGTGAACCCCTAGAACCCTTGGGTGAGATTGCCTCTGGGGGAGAAATGAGTCGCTTTCTGTTGGCCCTAAAAGCGTCGTTTAGTGAAGTCGATCCCGTCGGAACTCTGATTTTTGATGAAATTGATGTGGGGGTCTCGGGCCGTGTGGCCAGTACCATTGCTGAAACCCTCTATCGGCTCAGTTGTCACCACCAAGTCCTCTGTGTCACCCATCAACCTCTAGTAGCCGCGATGGCTGACCATCACTTTCGTGTCATCAAACAGGCGACCCAACAGGGGGAAACAGCGCGAACTCGTATTGAGGTGCGATCGCTCAATCATGACCAACGCCGCCAAGAACTGGCTCAACTCGTCAGTGGTCAGCACCAGGATGAGGTGGACTCCAGCGCGACTCAAGAGGCGGCTAATGCCTTTGCAGACTCCCTCCTGAGCCGAGCGGAGCGGCTACGACAGGAGTTAAACCTGCCCTCAACCCCAACTGGATCTCAGTCGTAATCCGCCCTAAAATCCATTTCAATCTGAAAATCTTTGGCCAAAATGTGGCCATGAGTACCACGAACGGTCAAACCTAGCCGATAATAACTAGCAAATACCAGTCAACCCCCATGCCAGTGCTGCCGATTGATATCGGCGCCTCTGCCGCGAAAGCCAGAGAAGGGTACACTGGTGATGAGCTACAATCGGCCATCTCCAATACCCTTGCCATCAGATCTCCCCAATACGTTCCGTTGCCCGGTCTTAACCTGCATCTGTGCGGACAGTTGCTTCACCTAGTCGAGTACCAGCGTCACCCAAAGAGTTATGACATCAGCATCTCCTAACACTTCCGTCTCTCACACTGACGCGACGATCGATGTCACGCCTCATGGTCAGCATGACCGTGATAACGTCTCTCGCCATCAGGACTCCCCCAACAGCAGTAGCGGTGCTTTAACCACCACAAAGGGCAGTTTTGGCGCCTTTCTGGCACCGTTGAACCGAGATAAATTCACCGATGTGGTGCGGGGGGTTGAAGACAAACTACGGGTGGTTAATCAAACCCTCGGGATGCTCGATAGTTTGCTTGATAGTCAGGGGTTTGATGCCATCTTGGATGAGATGTTGCGATCCATCGCCCTGAAAACCGGGGAACTGTTGCACGCTGATCGCACCACGATTTTTCTGCTCGATGAGGAGAAGAATGAACTGTTTACCCTGATCGCCAAGGATGAAAAAGGGAATGCCTTAGAAATTCGCTTCCCGGCTACCGCCGGGATTGCTGGGGAAGCGGCAACGGGCAAGAAAGTCGTCAATATCCCCTATGATTTCTACGACGATCCGCGCTCGGAAACGGCTAAAAAGTTCGATAAGAAAAATAACTATCGGACTTACACCATGTTAACCATGCCCTTGCTCAATGAAGAGACTCAGGACTTGGTGGCTGTGGTGCAACTCATCAACAAAATTCAGCCGGATCTCGATTATCCCGAAACGCCTCTGGAAGAGAAAATCGATCCGGTGGGATTTACGTCTGACGATGAACAGGTATTTCGGGAATTTGCCCCGTCCATTCGTCTAATCCTCGAATCCTCTAAGTCCTTCTACGCTGCAACCCAAAAACAACGGGCAGCGTCTGCCTTGATGAGTGCGGTTAACTCTCTGAGTAAGAGCAGTCTCGATCTTGAAGATACGCTCAATCGAGTCATGAGTGAAGCGAAGAACCTCATGAATGCTGATCGCTCTACCCTCTGGCTCATTGATGAGGAGAAGGGGGAACTCTGGACCAAAATTCCTGGAGTGGGTGAACTGCGGATTCCTCGAAATGCAGGGTTTGCGGGAATGGTGGCAGAATCGGGGCAACCGTTGTTAATCCCCTTTGATCTTTATGATGATCCGCGATCGGAAACGTCACAGAAAACTGACCAAAAAACCCGCTATCGAACCTGTAGTATGCTCTGTATGCCGGTGTTTAATTCTGATGATGAACTCATTGGGGTGACACAACTCATTAATAAGAAAAAACAGGGCGAATATCCAGATTATGATCCTGAAAGTTGGCCCCAAGCTCCGGAACAGTGGAAGGCGAGCTTCAATCGCACGGATCAAGAATTCATGCAAGCCTTTAATATTCAGGCTGGGGTTGCTCTTCAAAATGCCAAGTTGTTTGAGACGGTTAAACAACAAGAACAACGGCAAAAAGATATTCTGCGTAGTCTAACGAATGGTGTTATTTCCACCGGGCGCCAAGGAGAAATTGTGGCAGCTAATGAATGCGCCAAAGTGTTGTTAGGCTTTGATGAAAATGCGGCGATCGAAGGGTTGAATCTTAAGGAGATGATTACCCTGCGAGAAGGGAAGTTTTCCGACTGGTTTGAAGCGGCATTACATCCAAAAGAAGATAAAGACCGTCAACAATACTATCCCAATCAAATCTTCGAGATTGATACGGCGGTCACGGGACAGAGCGTGAACCTAACCATCAACTCTATGTCGGATGTGACTAATCCCGACAAAGTCAATGGTGCTTTGGTGGTTTTAGAAGACATCAGTGATGAGATGGAAGTCAAGAACTTGATGTACAAGTATATGACTCCTGAAGTGGCAGAAGCACTCTTGGCCAGTGGAGATACTGGGTTAGGGGGCAAGCGTAAACATGTCTCAGTTCTCTTTTCTGATATCCGCAGTTACACCACCTTGACGGAAAAATTACAGCCTGAAGAAGTGGTGTTAATGCTCAATGAATACTTTGAGGAAATGGTGGATGCCGTCTTCCAATATGGAGGAACCCTCGATAAGTACATTGGCGATGCTCTGATGGCGGTGTTTGGGTCTCCTGCACCATTGGAAAACTGTGAATGGTGTGCAATTCAATCCTCAGTCTCGATGCGTTACCGCTTAGAGGAATTTAATCAAAAACGGATCGATGAGGGTAAATTAGCTATTCAAATCGGGATTGGGATTCATTCTGATAGTGTGGTGAGTGGGAACATTGGCTCCAGTAAACGTATGGAACTGACCTCGATTGGGGATGGGGTTAACCTGGCCTCTCGCTTGGAGGGAACCAGTAAGCAGTATGGGGTGGATTTGGTGATTAGTGAGCAAACCTATTTACCCAATGCAGATCGGATTGTGGTTCGGGAACTCGACTTCATTACGGTTAAGGGTAAAACTCGGCCCGTCAAGATTTATGAGTTAGTCGGGATTCGTGAAGGGGATCTAGCTCGCCCCATTTCTGAAGTTCAGCAGCAGATTATCGACCTTTACCATAAGGGTCGGCGTCATTATCTGCAACCGGCTTTAGAGAAGCTATCTATGGAGGAGATCATGCCCTTACTTGAGCAGTTAGATGCGTTGTCGGCTGAGGCGGTGGCAGAGGTATCCTTTGATGGGGATAAACTCTTGCGGGATCTGTTGGGAATCTTACCTCGTCCGGACTTGCTCGCGGTGTTAGGGGAGGAGACTCTCAAACGTCTGTTGGTGACCGAGAATCTCGACGAGTTATCGGATGCTGATCTGCACCGTTTGCTACCCTTTAAGCTCAAACAGATTACGCCTCGGGTTCGTAAGAAGCTGTGGCTGGCGAAGGTGCAGCAGTTTACGGCCTTACCGGACGTGCGGCAGATGCTGGAGGAGGAGGCGGCGGAACTGTCTGTGGCCCAACTTCAGAAATTGGTGGAGTTGGCTCGTCCTCCGTATCAAGCGAAGTCGAAGCAGTCGTTCCACCAGGCTCGTGAGGCGTTTGAACAGGTGTTGGCCTTGGATAGTAAGAACAAGGCGGCAAAACTTCATGTGGAACGGTGTATGTTGTTTGAACAACAACCACCCAGTGAGGATTGGGATGGTGTCTGGAAACTGACAGATAAGTAATCGTAATCCGATCCCGGAACTGTGGAGACGGCGTTGTATGCTGTTGAGGCAGCGGTTTGTTAGATAGGCTAAGGGGCGATCGCAGGTCTTGAGTCGTTTCTTATTTTGTGTCTAGCTAGGTAACGTTGTAGGTAAATCCGTAAACTGTGCGTGACATGACCAACTTAAACTGGCAGCCCTCAGAGTATGAGTGGGTTGAACAAGTCCGACAACTCCTGCTTGAGTTAGCCCGCTCCTGTTTGGGCGATACTCCTAAATTGCCAATGCATCTGGCTCAAAAGGTTCGTCCGACAGCTGAGACAGCCACTCAACTTCTGGACTCGGCACGCGATCGCGGTTTAGCGGAGTCTCAGTGGTCCCAGGTTCCGGAATTAGCCTGGACGGCGGATGTACGGGCGTTATTTCTCGAACTGGCTCAGGTGTATCTTTCGGATTTACCTCAACTTCCGGATAATCTCTCAGCCCGCAGCCTTAATCTCTCGGGGCGGGCCCAGCAACTGTTAGAACACCCAACCGCGAAAGACTTTCACCCCCAAGCCGCTCCTCCAGGCTCCAAAACCTTCCCAAAGGACCCTAGCCCCGTCGAAGAGGACCTCCCGAATCCGGGGCAGTTAATCAGTCAGTTAAAACAGTCCCTGCGACAACATCGCAGCCGCAGTCCCAAGGGGGATGCCGCCGAGTGGCAACAGTTGCTGAATCTTCTGGATTTGGCGGAAAGCCTCTACCAGCGATTGAAAGAGTAAGCCGACCTAGCGGCGGTTTCCAGGTCCTGATTTACATAAATTCATGATGGCATTCTCGGTTCTATCTCGGTTGGGCATCCTATTGGGGACGGTTGCCCTAGTATTGAATCCTCAAAATGTCCTGGCTCAATCTCCAGAAGCGTCTAGGGAGGCCTTTGAGGCGTTATGTGAGTCACAACAGCTCGATGGCGAGGCTCAACAGACTCTTAACGCTCTGTTGGCCCTGGCGGAGACGGAGGATTGTGCCCTGGCGGCTCGTGTGCTGGCAAAGTCCAATGATCTTAACTTGAGTGTACAAGAGCTATCGGATCTCTCGCCACTGCGCAGTTTAGCTCACCTGACTCGTTTGGATCTCGGCATCAATGCGATCGCCGATATCTCCCCCCTAGCCGAGTTGAGTCGCTTGCAGATCTTACTCGTATCCGGGAATCAGATTCGGGATATTTCGCCTCTGAGGGAGTTGCCTCTGCAACAACTGAACCTAGATGGGAATCAAATTTCCGATTTGTCTCCCCTAGCTGACAATCAAACCCTCACTATCCTGACGGCCCGCGATAATGAGATTGAGGACCTAAGCCCTCTGGAAAATTTCCCCGTGGTGACCTCTTTGTTTTTGGAAGGGAACCAGATTGAGGATTTATCACCCCTGGCCAACCTCTCCACCCTCCAGGGGGTTGATCTCAGCCGTAACCAAGTTCACGATGTGAGTCCTCTGATGGGGTTAGACCGGTTAGAGTGGGTTGCCCTGAGTGATAACCGGATTACCGATGTTTCTCCCTTTACGGCGTTGACGGATTTATATGAACTGGATTTAAGTGGCAACCAGATTCAGGATCTGACTCCCTTGGCGGCGATGTTAAATATGCGGGAGTTATTTCTCGGCCGCAACCAGATCACCGATGTTACGCCTCTAGGGGAACTGACGCGACTGAGTGCGTTGTTCTTAGAGGATAATCAGATTTCTGATCTCACTCCTCTGAGGCGGTTGGAAACCCTCAATCGCCTGACGTTGATGAATAACCCCCTAGAAACGTCCAACTGTCCGATTGAGCCGGAACAGGCCTGTCGCTTTTGATCGTCAGATTAGAGTGGGGAGGCTCAAGGGGCCGTTTCTCAAGACATCCCTGTGAGCAGGGGGAGCGGGAGCTGAAAAAAATTTACTGGCCCTCTTGCGCTCCCTGACAGATTTGTTATAATGGTTAAGCCGAAAAAACATGGCGGGCGTAGCCAAGAGGTTAAGGCAGTGGATTGTGGTTCCACCACTCGTGGGTTCGAGTCCCATCGTCCGCCCTCTAAGAAGCCGCTAATCCTAGAGATTAGCGGCTTCTTGGCATTTGAGAGTTTCTCTAAGCTGACTGGCCGGCCATTTCTTTGCTATCCCGATTAGATCCTTGGGTTCCCAGTTGAATCAGCTCGATTTTATAGCCGGTGGGATCTTCGACAAAGGCAATTACCGTTGAGCCATGTTTCATCGGGCCCGGTTCACGAACCACTTTACCTCCCCGTTGTTTGATGGCATCACAGGTTTGGTAAATATCATCCACCCCCAGGGCAATATGGCCATAGCCGTCGCCGATGTCATAGCTGTCGACGCCCCAGTTGTAGGTTAGCTCAATCACACTGTGATCGGCTTCATCACCGTAGCCTACGAAGGCGAGGGTGAACTCACCACCGGGATAGTCTTTCTGGCGTAGGAGTTTCATTCCTAGGACATCGCAGTAGAATTTCAGAGACTCCTCCAAGTTGCCAACCCGTAGCATCGTGTGTAGTAGTCGCATATCAATTTCGTTCAAGTGTTCTGTCTTTCAGCCTAACGCAATTTTTGCTGGGCTTACCGTCGAGATTGGGGATCGTCAAGAGTGACATTTCTGGACTCCAATGCTAACCTGGGATAGGTTCTGCGAATCAATGGTTAACTTTGTGAGTATGTTTTTGCTTTTAAGACCTCCTAACTTGGGTGGCTAGGCCTCTCAACTCAGTCTCAGTTTTCTGGACTCAGGGTTAACACTCCCTCTTCTAAGACTGGCAAACAGGACGATTCTAGTGGCGGCGGGTTGCAGTTAAAAAAATTACGATAATGTAGGGATAACGGGTATGAACACTTTAGTTAATAGTCTCAACAAGGTGTTTATTATTGCTTATAAGGAAACGACAGATCAGTTAGAGGCTTATTTGAAGCAAGAGGGCTTTGATTGTGAGGTGGTGCGGCAAGAGAATCGGCCGGAGTATCAAGACTTTTCCCCCAGTTACCGCTGTCTTCTTAATCATTGTCAAGCTTGGGAGAAAGCGGCTGAAAGTCAAAAGCTAAACTTAATTATCGAAGCTGATTTTGTGCCTGTGAAGGACTTTGGCAAATTACCACTTCCTTTCCCAAAGGATAGCGAAAAATTTGGGATTTCTTGGATTTATACCTGTGCACCTCAAGTCTATTGGGTGTCTGAGGAGGGATATGCTCAAGGGTTTTCGACCTCAGCAGTTGCCTATATTTTAAGTCCTAAAGCGGCGAGTTGTTTGACGGAGTTTGCTGACAAAATAGGTCAGGAGACTGATGGAAAGGTCTATTCGACATGGGATTCACAGATTGATACGGTGCTGCGATCGCACAACTTTAAGAACTTTATCCCCTTCCGCAACTATGGCGAACATGGCGGAATTCCCAACCCTGAACATCGTCAAAATGGCTTAAGTCCAGGTCATCAAGCTGATGTTCTTTGGGGAGAGATGGCGTTCACTCCTCTCTACCATCAAAATTATAATCCCTTAGGTATACGACTCAAGGCGAGAGCCAAGGGAATTGCACGGTTACTTAAAGGCAACTTTTTAAGGCGTAACACATTTAAAAACAGTCGCGTTCCTTGGCGATTGCTAAGGTTTAGTTTACGACGCCAATTGACCCCTAGACTTTAGAATAGAGAGAGTATGATTTATTATTTAGTGACTCGTGAGTACTCCCAAACGATCAATCTTTACTTAGAAGGAAAAGGATCGTGTTTTGCTCGTGATGTTACCCCCATCTATTATGAAGAGCTAAAAACGAGAAAGCGTTTGCCGGCTGGAGTCTATATTTTTTCAGATATCGAGCGTCTTTCTCCGGAGCAAGCACAGTATGTTTCCTGGATTTGGGAAGATATTAAACAGTCGAGCAGTGAAAGCTTAGTTTTAAATCACCCAACGCGCTCTTTACGTCGCTATGAACTATTACGTTCTCTGTATGAGCGCAGCATCAATAAATTTAATATCTATCGTCTAACGGAATGTCGAGTTCCGAGTCGTTTTCCCGTATTTTTACGGGGGGAAAATGACCATCGCGGCAACACAACAGGCTTATTAAAGGATGCTGAGGAATTACAGCAAGCCATGGAAATTATGAAGGCTAAGGGAGAGTATCGAGAGGACTGTGTGATGACTGAGTTTTGTGATACTCGGGATAGTCAGGGTGTCTTTCGAAAATACTCTGCTTTTAAAGTCGGTGATCGTATTATTCCGTTCCATGTCTTATTCCATAACAGTTGGATGATCAAAGGAGGAAAACTTTATGATAGCTGCCATGCTGAAGAAGAAAAAATATACGTTGAAACAAACCCTCACGAAGAGCAACTACGTGAAATTTTTGAACTGGCGGATATTCAATATGGTCGCATTGACTACAGTTTGCTAGATGGAGTGCTGCAAGTTTGGGAAATCAACACTAATCCCCATATCCGTCCTTGCCAGTTTGAACAGGGCTGGAAGAATCTGGAAGCGGCCTTTACCGCCCTGCAATCTTCAACGAGTTCTAAGCAAACGATTCGGCTCTCGTTGCCTGATAAATTAGCCAAACTTCCTTATGATAAGGAAATAATTGACCGTATTATGGATGGATTTCGCTGGTTACCCAATGATTATCGGGTGTCATTATCCCGAACCCTAAGGAACTTTAAAAAAACTTTAAAAAAACTTTAAAAAAACCTTACAAAGTGCGACGGTTTTTTCAACTCAGAACCTGGCAATCTCAAAAGCTTGTGCTACAATGAGCGCAACTTGAGAGATATTAAAATTATTGTTGGGAGATGGGGTAACATGTCGCAATATCAGCGGAATATTCTCGGTGTTTTAGGAGGGATCGGTCCTCTGGCATCGGCGGAGTTTATGAAAACTATTTATGAATACACCCTAGGCGAACGAGAACAAGATTCGCCAATTGCGTTGCTCTATTCAGATCCAACCTTCCCAGATCGAACTCAATCATTATTGGCTCAAGAGGAAGAGGAACTGCTGAACCAGCTCATTCGCTCTTTAGAGCAAATGACTGAGTTTGGAGTTGCTAAGATTGTCATTTGCTGCATTACGTCTCATCATCTTTTTGAGAAATATCCCTCTCATCTCAAAGATAGATTGATTTCTCTGATTGATGTGACCCTAAATCGGGTCATTGAAACCCAAAAAAAGCATCTTCTAGTTTGTACGAAAGGAACCCGACGTCTAGAAATTTTTGAAAAGCACCCACTTTGGAAGCAAGCACAAGACTATGTGGTTCTGCCTCAGGGAGACGATGTTGACAAAATTCATGAAGTGATATACCAAATCAAACAAAACTACAATCTCGAAGATCTGGTTCCCGTATTTGAAAAACTCTTGGATAAGTATGGAGTTGAGTCATTTATCGCCGGCTGTACTGAGATTCATCTATTTTCTAAGTACTTTAGTAGTCATCACACTTCCTATAGTTCTGTTGATCCACTCATCGTGATTGCGGAAGATTTGGCAGCGAAGAAGCTCTTTAAGCAGCAGGTTGTTGAGGTATAAGGTTATGGAATATGCACGAATTCAGGATTGGTTTTCAGCCATCGCCCAACAGCACCCAAAACAAGTGGCGATCAGCCGAGCAAATGACTGGATTTCTTACCAAGAACTAGAGCAACAATCCAACCATCTTGCTAATGTACTTATCCGTCGAGGAGCGGGTGAGGGAACGATTGTGGTCATTTTCGCTGACGACAGCATCAAGGTGGTGATAGCTATTTTAGCCACCCTGAAGGCGGGGGCGGTGTTTGTCCCCCTGACCCCAGAAACCCCCTTAGGTCGTTTGCAGGCGATCGCCGAGAGTATCGAGCCTCAATTTTGGCTCACACAAGCTTCATTGCTGCCCAATCTACAACAACTTCCTCAACTCTTAACTCAAGGCAAGCATTTGATTCTGCTCGAAGCCGGGCCAACGGTGGCAATTAATACTGAACCGTTTCAAGTGCTAAACGAGTATCAGGATAGCCAAGATGTTAGTCCTCCCCAGCAAGAAGTTGACCTGGATGCTATCTGTTATATCTACTTTACCTCTGGGTCAACAGGTAAGCCCAAAGGAATTGCCGGTCGTCTGAAGGCGATCGCCCACTTTATTGATTGGGAAATCAACAGCCTCAACTTACAGGGAATCCGCAGTAGTCAACTGGTGATCCCCTCCTTTGATGCCTTTTTACGAGATATCTTTGTTCCCCTCTGTTCTGGGGGAACCCTGTGCGTGCCACCGGGTAAAGAAACTCTACTAGATACCCGCCAGTTGGTGCATTGGCTCGATGCACAGAACGTGGAGCTAATTCATTGCGTCCCTTCCGTATTTCGCGCTCTCCTTAACACCAATCTAACATCAGAGAACTTTCCCGGGTTACGGTATATCCTGATGGCAGGAGAACCGCTACTGCCTGCCGATATCAAACAATGGATGACGATTTTCGGCGATCGCGTTCAATTGGTGAACCTATACGGGGCATCAGAAACCACCATGACCAAGTTTTACTACTTTGTCAGGCCCGAGGACGGCGATCGCTCCTCCATTCCCGTCGGTCGACCCATACCAGGTGCTAGCTTACTGTTAGTCGATAACGAGAAAAATCCCTGTCCAGTAGGGAAAGAAGGGGAAATCTTTGTCAAAACTGACTATCGGACTTTAGGCTATTATAAACAGCCCGAGTTAACCCGTGCTGTCTTTGTCCCCAATCCCCTCAGCCAACATCCTGACGATATTGTTTACAAAACAGGGGATTTAGGAAAACTACTGGACGACGGGAATCTTATCTTTTTAGGGCGCAAAGACTTCCAGGTAAAAATTCGTGGTGTTCGCATTGAATTAGGCGAAATTGAAAATCTCTTGCGTTCCCATCCAACTATTAAAGATGTGGTTGTCGTGGATCGCGAGGATACCCGGGGCAATAAGTACCTCTGTGCCTATACAGTTGCTGAACAGCCTTTAGAACCGGGCCAGTTGCGTGAGTTTCTCTTGGCACGACTCCCCGATTACATGATTCCCTCTTCCTTTGTCCAGTTGCCGGCCTTACCCCGTAATCTCAACGGTAAGGTGGATCGTAAGTCCTTACCTGATCCTCGGGAAATTCAGCGCGATCGCATTCTCCCCCAAACCCCTCAAGAAATCCAGATGGCCCAAGTCTGGCAACAAGTCCTAGGCTGTGGTGAGGTGGGCGTCACCGATAACTTCTTTGAACTGGGAGGACATTCACTGCTGGCGGTTCAATTATGTCAAGCCTTAGAAGACTGCCTTCAGCAAAACGTCCCTATTGCCGCCTTGCTGCGATCGCCCACCATTGCGGGTCTCATCAAACTCCTGGAACAGGAGAGTATCGACCTAGCTGGATCGTCCATTATCAGCATCCAACCTGAAGGGGAGAAACCCCCAATTTTTGGCATTCATGTTTTAGGTCGGGCAATGAAGTATTACCGTCCCTTAGCTCAGCATCTCGGTCACACTCAACCCATCTATGGACTTTCATTGAATCCCAAAGATAAGAATACTAAAGAGACCAACGAGGTCAAAGAACTATCGCGATTGTATATCCGGGATCTACAAACCCTACAACCCCAAGGCCCCTACTACCTCCTGGGAGTCTCCTTCGGAGGCCGCGTTGCCTTCGAAATGGCACAACAATTACAAGCACAGGGCCAAGAGGTCGCTCTTTTAGGATTAATTGACACCACCGCTCGCACTGGTGTCAAACATCTCCCCGCCACCTCCCGAGTCTCAGGACATTGGCAGAAAATCCAAAAAGAAGGAGTCCACTATATCACCCGTAAACTTAAGGCTCGGGTTGGGCGAATTGGTTATCGTAATCAAGCCTTATTTGCTAAAGTTTATCAACGCTTGGGTAAACCGCTTCCCGAAACCCTCCAATCAGTGGCTGCCCGCGAGAAGAACATCCAACTCAAAAAACAACACTTCCCCCAACCCTATCAAGGGAAGGTCACCCTATTTCGCGCCAAAGACCGTAAAGCCGAAGTTGG
>SMDP01000299.1 GCA_012911965.1 Geitlerinema sp. P-1104 | reverse complement strand
GCCAACAGTCTCGTTTTTGAGAATGGCCTGGCCTTCAACGCCGAGGACTCTGGGGAGACCCCGCTGTTGAGTGTGAATGTGCCATTGGGGGTGCAGTTTAATGATAATCCCGGCAGTATTGAAGCCACTGGCGCAACTCTCAACTTATCCGAGGGAGAATCGATGGCCTTGGTGGGGGGAGAGATTAGCCTAAACGATATTGAAATCAATGCACCGGCTGGACGAATTGACCTCGTAGGGGTGAGGGAAGCGGGACACGTTAGCTTTGAGGTGGGCGATATCAACTCGGGATTTCCGTCCTTCGGGGTTCCCGCCGAACTGAGTCGCGCCTCGGTGTCACTGGATGAGGCGAATCTGAATGTAGTTGGAGTTGTGGGGGGAGAGATTGGGATTCAGGCGTTGGATGTGGAGATGCGCGATAGCGTTTTGCGGGGAGGAATCGCTGAAGGACTCGGGATTGAGGGCGGCCAGTCGGGGAATATTGAGTTGGATGCGATGGGTAACATCACTATTTCCGATAGCCAACTATCCAATTCAGTTAGAGAAGACTCAGTGGGAAATGCCGGCAACATTAACGTCATTGCCGGTGAAATAGAAGGGAAGCAGGGAGCGGAATTGAATACAGGAACTAGTGGTCAGGGCAATGCGGGATCAGTAACCGTTCAAGCGAGTGGCAGTGTCGTTTTTACAGGTGCTAACGCAGAAGGAGTACCAAGTGGAGCATTCAGTAGTATCAGAGAAACTGGACAAGGTAATGCTGGAACTGTGAGAATTGTGGGGAACAGAGTAGAAGTTCGGGATGGGGCGCTACTCTCTTCGTCTAGCTTTGGTCAAGGAAATGCTGGAAGTGTGATAGTTGAAGCTCAAGACATTGCCCTCTTCTCAGCTACTAATGAGAAGAGGGAAGATTTTGCCACCGGGGCTGGGAGTATATTAGGAGAAACAGGTCGAGGAAATGCCGGAAATGTAATCGTTATGGCAAATACTATAGAAGTGCGAGACGGTGCTCAGTTGAATTCTACAACTTTCGGAGAAGGAAACGCAGGAACCATCAGTATTGAAGCCCGTGACACCGTTATTTTTTTCGATGGGGATGCATTCAGTGGAGTTGGAGAAATGGGAATAGGAAACGGTGGCAACATCAGGGTAATTGGCAATCGAGTAGAAGTTCGGGATGGCGCTCAGTTAATTTCTAATACCTTGGGGCAAGGAGATGCTGGTCGGATAGATATTCATGGGGCTGAGGCGATTGTTTTTTCGGGAGAAAACTCGGAAGGTTCTTTGAGTGGGGCTTTTAGCTCTGTACTAGAATCGGGACAAGGAAATGCTGGTGAGATCAACCTGTCTGGCAACCATATCGAGGTGAGTGATCAGGCAGAATTATCTTCTAGCACCTTTAGTGAAGGAGATGCTGGAAACGTTATCATCGAAGCTCAAAATACCGTATTTTTATCAAATGGAAATGTTTTTAGCGAGGTAACAGAAAACGGACTAGGGCATGGTGGAAACATTAGGATAGTTGGAAATCGAGTAGAAATTCAAGATGGCGCTCAGTTAATTTCGAATACCTTGGGTCAAGGTAATGCTGGTCGGATAGACATACATGGGACTGAGGCAATTATTTTTTCGGGAGAAAACTCAGATGGTTTTCCCAGTGGAGCTTTTAGCACTGTACTAGAAACGGGACAGGGAAATGCTGGTGAGATAAATCTGTCTGGCAACTATATCGAGGTGAGTGATCAGGCAAAGTTATCTTCGAGCACTTTCGGTGAAGGAGATGCGGGAAACGTCATTATTGAAGCTCGCAACACCGTATTTTTGTCAAATGGAAATGTCTTTAGCGAGGTCACAGAAACCGGAATGGGGAATGGTGGAAACATTAGGGTGATTGGCAATCGAGTAGAAGTGCGTAATGGCGCTCAGTTAATTTCTAATACCTTGGGGCAAGGAGATGCTGGTCGGATAGATATTCATGGGGCTGATGCCATTATTTTCTCAGGAGAAAACTCAGATGGTTTTCCCAGTGGAGCTTTTAGCACTGTACTAGAAACGGGACAGGGAAATGCTGGTGAGATAAATCTGTCTGGCAACTATATCGAGGTGAGTGATCAGGCAAAGTTATCTTCGAGCACTTTCGGTGAAGGAGATGCGGGAAACGTCATTGTTGAAGCTCGCAACACCGTATTTTTGTCAAATGGAAATGTCTTTAGCGAGGTCACAGAAACTGGACGAGGAAATGGTGGGAACATCAGGATAATTGGTAATCGAGTAGAAGTTCAAGATGGTGCCCAGTTAGTCTCGAGTACATTGGGACAGGGAGATGCCGGTCGCATTAACATTCAGGGGGCTGAGGCCATTGTTATTTCGGGAGAAAACTCAGATGGTTTTTCCAGTGGAGCCTTTAGTACTGTACGAGAATCTGCAAACGGTCATGGTGGTGATGTTTATGTTGCTGGCAATGTTGTAGAGGTTCGTGATGGTGCTTTTTTATCTTCAAGTACTGCTGGCATAGGAAATGCAGGCAATATAACTATTGAAGGTGAAGAGCGAGTGGTTATATTTGATGGTTCAGCATTCAGTAGCGTGCTCCCAGGGGGGCGAGGCAATGCAGGAAATTTGAGAATCCTTGGAGATAGAATAGAAGTCAGCAATAGTGCCTCATTATCTTCCAATACTGCTGGGGAAGGAGATGGTGGTATCCTCAGTCTTGAAGCCGCAAATCAGATTACTTTGTCTGATGTATTTATCACAACTAGTGTTGGAGAAACAGCTCAAGGGAATGCTGGCAGTATTCAGGTGTCTAGTCACCAAATTGAAGTTAATGAAGGTGCCAACTTGGTATCTAGTGCATTCGGAGATGGCAATTCAGGAACCGTAACTATTGAAGTAGGTGACAGGGTTGTTTTTTCGGGGGCTGGGGTCTCTAGCTCTGCGGGAAGAAATTATCCAGGAAATGCAGGAAGCGTAAAAATATTTGGTAATATTATAGAGTTTATAAACCGTACAAATTTGTCGTCAGACACATTTGGTGTTGGTGAGGGAGGAAACATTCTCATTCAAGCGAGTGACCGCGTCACGTTCTCCGATAGCTGGGCATCAAGCGGTACCTTCGCTAATAGTGGAGGGAATGCTGGGGAGATTCGGGTTCTTGGCAACATAGTGGAAGTACGTGATGGTGCTTCTTTGTCGTCTAGTACTATCGGGACTGGAAATGCTGGCAGTGTAAGCATTGAAGCCAATGATCATGTCCTCTTCTCTAATGGTTGGGCAGCAAGTAATGCGTTAACGAATAGTGGAGGGAATGCTGGAGAGGTGCGAGTGACAGGGGATACAGTGGAGGTGCGCGACCGAGCTTTTTTATCATCAGGCACCGCTGGAACCGGAAACGCAGGTCGTGTGACGGTTGAAGCTAATGATCGTGTCGTCTTTTCTAACTCCTTAGCATCCACGAGCGTCGCACAACAAGGTCGAGGGAATGCCGGGAATGTGAGCGTTCTTGCCAACACAGTTGAACTGCGAGATGGGGCGCGGTTATCCTCCAGTAACAACACCACATCCAATGCCAATGACTTTGCAGCGGGTGATGTCTTGGTCCAAGCCGATCGCCTGCACCTGAGCGATCGCGCCGACATCAGTGCCAACACCGGCGGACGCGGTGGCAACGTCCGACTCGACACCGGAACCACCATTCTACGGCGGGGTAGCACCATCCAAACCAACGCCGAGGGAGACTTCCCTGGCGGTAATATCATCATCGATACTGATGCCCTGGTGGCCCTCGAAAACAGCGATATCACCGCCAACGCTATTAACGCCGCTGGCGGTCGAGTGATTATCAATACTCAAGGCATTTTTGGCACGGAATTTCGGGACGAACTGACCCCCGAAAGTGACATTACCGCCAGCTCAGACCTTGGGGCTGAATTCAGTGGTTCCGT
>SMDP01000298.1 GCA_012911965.1 Geitlerinema sp. P-1104 | reverse complement strand
GCTTGGTATGGGGGCGATCGCACGGATGCTGACATCGCCGCTTCAGCGGTCTACGGACTGCCGGAATTGTACCGCGATCGCATTAAGGAAGCTAATCTCGTCGGCTGTCCCGGCTGCTATCCCACCGCTAGCCTCTTGGCGGTGGCCCCTCTCCTCAAACAGGGGCTGATTGCACCGGAAACCTTGGTGATTGATGCTAAATCCGGGACTTCTGGGGGCGGTCGTCAAGCGAAAACCAATCTTTTGCTGGCCGAAGCCAGTAATTCCATTTCTGCCTATGGGGTGGCTCGTCACCGGCATACTCCGGAAATTGAACAAATCTGTAGTGACCTGGCGGGCCATGAGATGATGGTTCAGTTTACGCCTCACTTGGTTCCCATGGTGCGGGGAATTCTGGCGACGGTCTATGCAACGCTGCGAGACCCCGGTTTGGTGCGAGAAGACCTCGCTACGATTTATAACGCCTTCTATCGTTCCTCCCCTTGGGTGAAAGTCCTCCCCTCAGGGGTCTATCCCCAAACGAAATGGGCCTGCGGCTCGAACCTCAACTACATTGGTATTGAGGTAGACCCACGCACTGGACGGGTGATTGTTATGTCGGTGATTGATAATCTGCTGAAAGGACAAGCGGGACAAGCCCTGCAAGCGATGAACCTCATGTTAGGACTAGAGGAAACCGCCGGATTGCCCACCCTCGGCTTCTACCCCTAAGGTCTTTAAAATTCCTGGATGATTTCTAGGTCTAAGACCTCCTGGAGACGTTCGTAGGCTTGCCGAACTTGGATAAACTCGCGCTCGCTTCCCCCTGCATCGGGGTGGGTTTCGCGGGCGCGACGGCGGTAGGCTTGGGTGAGCTGCTCTTCGTCAAAGGGATAGGCCAGTCGTAATAGGGCTAGGTCTCCTTGAATCCGTTGGAACAGAGGGTCAACGGTGATCGGCTCCTGGTCAAGGATGGGCACTTCATCCCAGTGGTTGAATTGAGTCGTTTCGGGATTGCGGGAATAGAGTTCTCGCCCCAAGTCCCGAGAGGCTTGTTGGATGAATTTGTAGAGAATAAACGGGAATAAGAGGGCCAATAGGGTGATCAGGGGCAGCGCCAAGCTCGGGTTTACGATCGCCGTCAACACGACTAAAATTGGCAACAGTTGTAAGATAATAAGTATCGGTGGGTTATCTTTCATCAGGTTTAGATCGCGGCCTTGAGGAATAGTTGGGGCGATCGCACCCCCTTCCCTCAGTCTAAAGGATTCCTTCGCCGACAACGGCAGATAGTCAGGGGTAGATAGTCAGGGTGACGGAATCCCCCATGACTCAAGTTCCGGTTGATGTTCAGTTGCAGTTGAGGCAAAGTCTGTGTCTAAAAAGCGTTCGGGTTGGTTTAGTCGTATTGTGCTGGCCATCGGCTTAATTGCCTTTCTTGGCTTCTCCATTGGGCCATTGCTCGGTGGCGTATTACAATCCAATCGGGGCGATTCTACCCCTACTGCCACCAGTACCCCTAGCCCCACGACTCCTGATGATGACCTCAAGGCTCAGGAACGGGGCTATAAGTTGGTGTTGGAACGGGAACCGGATAATCAAACAGCCCTGCGCGGCTTGATTGATGTCCGTCGTCAGTTGAATGATGTGGAGGGAACGGTCGCTCCCTTGGAACGGCTGGCGGAACTGAACCCTGAGGAATCTCGCTTCCGGGTGTTGCTGGCTCAGACAAAACAGTATTTGGGCGATCGCGAGGGAGCGGTGGAGACCTATCGGGACCTGATTAACCAGGAACCGGGCAATGTTCAGGCGCTCCAAGGTCTGGTAACGCTGCTGCTTCAGGAAAACCGCCCCGAATCGGCGATCGCCGCCATTGAAGATATCCTACAACTGGCCCCTCAAGCGAACCAAGCTGAAGCTGGTAGTATTGATGTGGTCTCCACCCAATTGCTACTTGGACAAGTCTATGCGGAGCAGCAACGCTATGATCAGGCGTTGAATGTATTTGAAAATCTCAGTCAGGAGCATTCCGGTGATTTTCGTCCCCTGGTGGGTAAGGGGCTGATTTTAGAGGAAACCGGTCAACTCGATGAGGCGAAAGCGGCTCTGAATACGGCGCTGGAGTTGGCCCCCGCGCAACAGAGAGACCGGATTCAAATCCTCCTCGAAGAAATCCAAGCTCGTGAAGCCGCGCCCACTGAAGAGGCCGAGTCTGGGGAGTAAGTCCCCATCCCTCTCTGAGTAAGCGTCTGTCCTGTATTGGTTGAGGAGTAATCCTGTGGCATCCGAAGAAATTGTCCGCTTCTTTATTGAGGAAGGCAAAGAACACCTCAATACCCTAGAAAATGGGTTATTAGACCTGCCGGCGACGGTTCAAAATTCCGAGGAGATTGATGAAATGTTCCGTGCGGCTCACTCCGTCAAAGGGGGAGCGGCGATGTTGGGCTACGGTTCCATTCAAAAGGTCGCCCACCGCCTGGAGGATTATTTCAAGGTCTTAAAACAGGAGACGTTACCCATTGACCGTAAGTTGGAAAGTCTCTTTTTACAGGGGGTGGATTCCCTGCGAGAACTCTTAGAACTCCTACAAAGCCCGTTTGGGTTACGGGATGAGGATGCCGATGAGGTGTTTAGTCGCGTTGAACCGGCATTTGGGGAACTTGAGGCTCATCTGAAACATCTGCAATCGGGAGGAAGTCCCGTCGATACCCCAGCCGCTGGCTCATCGGCTCAGCCCCAGGGTAATATCCAGAATGAGGTCAGTGAGATCTTACGGCAGATGTTAAGTCTGTTTCGTCAGCAGGAGAGTTCGGAGACTCGGCAAAAGTTAGCGGTCTTTTGTCAGCATCTCCAGGAACTGGCCTCGGATTCGTCACCTTGGACGGCCCTCACGGATTTGGCAGACCGCGCGGTTCGCAATGAGAATAACCCCTATCGTATTCTCGCCCCAGTGGTGATTGTAGAGTTACGGGAGGCCAGTGAGGCGATCGCCGCCGGGGATGAGAATGCTATCTCCCCCAGTTTCAGTCTCAAACATCTGGCAGAAGCGGAACCCGGCGCCTGGGGTCATTATGCTCTGATTCGCTCTGACCCCGCCTCAGCGGTCAAAGCTCTCACCGATGTGTTTGAAAAACCTCAGTTGATGAAGTTAGCCAAGATGCTTTACAAAGTGGCGCAAGCCTAAGCGATGCGTTCCGGCTTGTAGGGGCGAAAAATTTTTCGCCCTTACAATCGATGGGTCTAGGTCAATACCTGGACTGATGCCGGAACACATCCTACCATTTCTTTCCCCCCTGTTCCCTGTTCCCTGTTCCCTGTTCCCCCCCCCATGACCCAAATTACATTAACCGTTAATGGTGAACAAAAATCCTGTGCTTCGGGGCGATCGCTGCCGGAGTTTTTGCAGGAGATTGGACTCAATCCCCGTCTGATTGCTGTGGAGTACAACGGGGAGATTCTGCACCGTCAATATTGGCCGACGACTACGATGAAAGAGGGCGATCGCCTGGAGATTGTTACGATTGTGGGTGGGGGCTGAGATTGGCTTAAAGGAGTCGAAATTGGCGCGGCTGGAGTTGGGTAGCTTGGGTCTGTTGCAGGATGGCGATCGCCCTGCCATCTTCCATCTGAATAAGGGTGTTCTCTCCCTCTTGGATCCATTCTAGGTCCTCTAGGCGTAATCCATGGGAGAGGCCGAGGCGATCGCCCTCGATGTTGAAGTCGGTAATTAGGTCGGCGTCGCTGTCGGGACGTAGGATAAATAGATTATTTCCCCCTCCCCCAGTGAGGGTGTCTTGTCCTAAATCTCCAGATAAGACCGTGTTTCCAGGACCTCCAATGAGGCGATCGTTCCCTTGACCGCCGAACAGGGTATCATCACCATCGCCACTATAGATGCGATCGTTCCCCTTATTGCCGAATAGGAGGTTGTTCCCCCCCTGTCCGAAAATGACGTCATCTTCATCAAAGGCGGCGATGGTATCATCTCCCTCGCCGCC
>SMDP01000297.1 GCA_012911965.1 Geitlerinema sp. P-1104 | reverse complement strand
GCAGTACATTGTAAGTGTCGCGCAAATTCGCGATGTCTGTCTGGGAAAGGATTTTGGAGGTTTTTGATATGCAAGGGCTTGCGTTTTTCGATCAATGGGTGTTAGAATCAGGGGGTCTCGCGCAAATGCACCTTGAAAACTGCATAGTGTCAGGGTTCTGGAAGGGGGCCCTTGCAATTCCTCATAATCCCTTTTAGGGATTGAAACTCATTTATTCTGCTCTTGCCGATGTTGGTAAAACTTGCAATTCCTCATAATCCCTTTTAGGGATTGAAACGCTGCCTACGGGTGGCTTACCCATGATTCTGCTCCATCCCTTGCAATTCCTCATAATCCCTTTTAGGGATTGAAACTTAGCGAGGTGTCAGAGGCGTTCCAGTTGAAATTGTACTTGCAATTCCTCATAATCCCTTTTAGGGATTGAAACTTTGGCTCACAAAACCTGGCGCGGCATTCCCGCTTGCAATTCCTCATAATCCCTTTTAGGGATTGAAACGGAATAACCCTCTTTAAGAGTTATCCCTAGTTTGCTTGCAATTCCTCATAATCCCTTTTAGGGATTGAAACAACTTGATTTGGGATGAGGCTCTGGCCGCCCTCGACGCTTGCAATTCCTCATAATCCCTTTTAGGGATTGAAACGAATCCGAAAGAATCGGGCTATCTATCGGGGAAACCTTGCAATTCCTCATAATCCCTTTTAGGGATTGAAACGAGGCTTCGTACTACACGGCCCAGTACGCCTGGGATATGCCGCCTTGCAATTCCTCATAATCCCTTTTAGGGATTGAAACGTACAGCTTTGACTTGATCACAAAATGATTCTTGTTTCCTTGCAATTCCTCATAATCCCTTTTAGGGATTGAAACTTGCGAATCCACCAAACTGCGTTAACTCGTGGGTGGCTCTTGCAATTCCTCATAATCCCTTTTAGGGATTGAAACGAAGATATGCCGCTTCTTCGTTGGGGTATTAGTGCCACCTTGCAATTCCTCATAATCCCTTTTAGGGATTGAAACGCTTTGTACAAATCTTTGAAGGAATAGTACCTTACTTGCAATTCCTCATAATCCCTTTTAGGGATTGAAACGGACGGCTAGATTGACTAGGAGGGCGATCGCCTTGTGCTTGCAATTCCTCATAATCCCTTTTAGGGATTGAAACCCTGATATGTAAAATCGCAAAAATCGGGGTGGAAGCTTGCAATTCCTCATAATCCCTTTTAGGGATTGAAACAGAAGCGACACCATAAATTAAACCGGAACCAAGAAAGCTTGCAATTCCTCATAATCCCTTTTAGGGATTGAAACTAGTGCCTCCCAGTCGATGGGCGCCCCGTCCCCCTCCTTGCAATTCCTCATAATCCCTTTTAGGGATTGAAACGAAATTTCTGAAGCGCCAACCTCTGCAACTTCTGATTACTTGCAATTCCTCATAATCCCTTTTAGGGATTGAAACTGGGGTATGTGCTACCATAGATAAAACCAATCAGTCTTGCAATTCCTCATAATCCCTTTTAGGGATTGAAACGAAGGGTAGAAAAAAAGTGCGTTCGGGGTGCGCGTGGTTAGACTTGCAATTCCTCATAATCCCTTTTAGGGATTGAAACGGACGTATCAGTAAGTATGACGACAGCGGCCGTAAACTTGCAATTCCTCATAATCCCTTTTAGGGATTGAAACTTTCGTGTAGAGGTCCCATAGACATCTCTGGGGGCTTGCAATTCCTCATAATCCCTTTTAGGGATTGAAACGTGACGGTGGTTGTGACGGTACTCCCATCAAACGTCGGCTTGCAATTCCTCATAATCCCTTTTAGGGATTGAAACCGTCCCCCGGCCGGCGTGGTTGGCTCGGTCGTTTCTCCTTGCAATTCCTCATAATCCCTTTTAGGGATTGAAACTGGCAGCGGATTTCATTTTCCTGTTGTAGCCGTAGCTCTTGCAATTCCTCATAATCCCTTTTAGGGATTGAAACTAGCTGCGCCGAGGACTGTATAGACTCCTGAATATCCAGCCTTGCAATTCCTCATAATCCCTTTTAGGGATTGAAACGAAATCTTTTGCCAGCCCGAAAAACTTTGAAGCCCCCCGCCGCTTGCAATTCCTCATAATCCCTTTTAGGGATTGAAACTATCTCTGGTATTTCATCTGGATCTTCCTGTGAAATATCTTGCAATTCCTCATAATCCCTTTTAGGGATTGAAACCTAAGGCGAGAAACCCGGCGGCGATCAACCATTCTCTTGCAATTCCTCATAATCCCTTTTAGGGATTGAAACGTTAGGGAGCGTCCATCCGAGAGGACTAATTCCACTTGCAATTCCTCATAATCCCTTTTAGGGATTGAAACTTGGACATAGTGACCAGAAAGGGGGACGATAGCCTTGCAATTCCTCATAATCCCTTTTAGGGATTGAAACCTGAAAAATCAACATAATCAACCCCCCGGATATCTCTTGCAATTCCTCATAATCCCTTTTAGGGATTGAAACGGGAACATGGGGAAGCTAAAAACTTTGAGCCGGATCTCCTTGCAATTCCTCATAATCCCTTTTAGGGATTGAAACCCAGGTTGGGCCATCGCGGCTTGGGTCATCGCGGCTTGCTTGCAATTCCTCATAATCCCTTTTAGGGATTGAAACAGTGTCGGCGGCGATCGCAAGCGCCCCCACCTCGACTTGCAATTCCTCATAATCCCTTTTAGGGATTGAAACCCCTGTTCGCTCTTCTTCTTCTAATTTTTTTACTCTTGCAATTCCTCATAATCCCTTTTAGGGATTGAAACTCCCGATATTCAATCCCTAAAGGTTGGTCTATCTCGGGTGCTTGCAATTCCTCATAATCCCTTTTAGGGATTGAAACGGAGGAAGCTCTGTTTCTCACCCCGGCGACCGGTGGTGTTACTTGCAATTCCTCATAATCCCTTTTAGGGATTGAAACGTATTCATCCTGAACTGCTTTGCCTCTCATCACTTCTTGCAATTCCTCATAATCCCTTTTAGGGATTGAAACTGAGCAACACTAACTCCAAAGTTTCTGAATGCTGATTTCTTGCAATTCCTCATAATCCCTTTTAGGGATTGAAACCATCCGTCGCCTCCTCAAAGTATTCCCCCCGCTGCTCTTGCAATTCCTCATAATCCCTTTTAGGGATTGAAACTAACAAAAGTTCATAACCTTGCGTGCTAGGATTAAGGAAACCGTAGTTAATGGGACAGATGGCTAAGAAAAAAATTCCACCTCGAAACCCCAAGGGAATCAACCAATTCGCGGGAACCAAGAGCCGAAACAGTTTCAGCTTTAGGTTAGACGCCAAACTAGATGAAAAGGTGCGGGAATACTGTGCTGCGCACAACATTACCCAGACTCAGTTCTGGGAACAGCTTGCCGAAGATTTTTTCTCTATAGAATAAAATGAAGTTCCGTTAAATCAGCCGCCCCATTTAGGGCGGTTTTTTCTGCTTGCAATTCCTCATAATCCCTTTTAGGGATTGAAACTCAGTTGCCCTAAAACATCCATGATTGCCGAAAGGTTCTTGCAATTCCTCAATTCCTCAGTGTCTCACCTCTGGGACATCGCGGGACTGACCCTCAGCCCCCTAATAAATGACACAAGAACTAGGACAACACTTCGCGCTCAACACCCGATGCCTAAGAGGTGTCTCCCAAACCCCTGACTGTCGTCCTAACTGAAGCATCTAAAAAATCCCATTTTCCAGCCAGGGATTGAGGCCGCAAGCCATCAACCCAAACGCCAAACCCCACCAGCCGATCGCCCCCAAAAACCATTCCCCTCATTGCCATGACAGTGTACGATCACTAAAGCAAGCACTATAGGCATCCACACCCCCCAAACCGCTCCTATGTCAGCGCCAGCCCTCACCACCGCCCCCCGAACAACCTTCCCCCTGAGTGCCGTCATTGGCCAAGAAGCCATCAAAATCGCACTCCTGTTGTCCGCCGTCGACCCCGGCGTCGGTGGAGTGGCGATCGCCGGCCGACGAGGAAC
>SMDP01000296.1:1454-4009 GCA_012911965.1 Geitlerinema sp. P-1104 | reverse complement strand
ACCGCAAGTGGCGCGCCCTAGGCAATAGAAGACGTAGGGGCGTACCGCAAGTGGCGCGCCCTAGGCAATAGGCAGTAGGGGGCTTTTGGGTTGGGGTTAGTTGTTTTCTAGGGATTGGAGGGAGGCGTTGAGTCCGTTGCGTTGGAGTTCTTCTAGGACGGCTTCGGCGCGATCGCGGTGGCGGAAGGCGGCGGATTGGGTGATGCTGCCGTCGCGGCGGCGTAGGGTTAGGGCATCGGGCATTAACACTTGTACCAGTTGTAGGTCACTGTTGCTGCGGGGAATGACGGTGATGCGGAATTGGAGACGGGTTGGGGGGACGTTGGCACTGGCGTAACTGGGGGGCGCTGGGGGGGCGTCGGGTTGGTTGGATAGGGCTGTGGTGGCGGGTAGGGGAAGATGACCGCGATCGCCGATGGGAGGGTTGCCATCGGGAACGGGAAGTGGTGGTAATTGCCCGGCGGAGGGAATGGGGCGCGAGGGGAGGGGAGGTTGATAGCTGGGATTGGGACGATGGGCCAGTGGGGGAACTTGGGGTTTAGTCGGGTCTGAGGAGCGCGATCGCTGTCGCATTTGGAAGGCGCTGGCATTGCCCCATGATAAGACTTCAACGCTGTCGCGGCCTGGGTTTTGTGAGTCCCTCGGGGCAGTCCTCTCGGCCCGATTACTCGGGGTTTGCGGGGAACGCAACCGACCGATATTGCCGCCTCTGTTGTTGACAAAATGATTATTTTGTGATAATGCTTCCGCTTGAGGAGCCATGGCCACCCCTTGGTTACCGTTATCCCTCAAGGTACTATTGACAACCCAGAGACGGCCGGACTCTAGCCAAATTCCATGACCTTGTGGATGACTAACCGTTACCCCATTTAAACCCGACCCATCCACCCCGACTAGGGCCGCTTGTTGAGTTCCATAGTCTGTTTCCAGGCGATCGCCCCCGTAAATAATCACCCCCTGGCCCTGCTGCTGAGGATTACCATAGAGCGTAACCCCAGAGCGAAGCCTGAGGGGAAACTGCTCTCCTGTGGCGCGGCTGTAGGTTCCGGGACTGAGCATAATCACCGTATTGGCCTCGGCGCGGCTGAGAGCGTAGGTAATGGTTTGCAGGGGGTTGGCTTCTGTGCCACCATTGGGCTGATCCTGCCCCTGACTGGGGTTGACGAATAGTAAGGTAGCCTGAGACGATCGCGGCGGTGACGGTGGCGAAGCCGCTTGACTCACCCGATTCGCGATTCGTGATTGGGCGATCGCCGGCTCAATAGTGATACGATTCGCCAGTGTAAGAGTGACAGCCCCCGCTGCCAACGCGCCGACTTGGCAAAATGATAACCCCATACAAGTAAATCCTAGGTGCGAGATAATTTGACATCTAGCGACGGGTCGATGTCCTCAACTACAGCCCATGTCAACCCTACAACACCACTGATGAACCCCCGGGAAACCCACGAACCTACTGTCATTGAGGGGACGATGTCATTTGAAGGACAAGCCCATCACAACGCCCACCTCACCCATCCCTCCGTCTGCCGGATTCTGGATGCGAACCTCGATCGCGCTCGGGAGGGCATCCGTATTGTTGAGGAATGGTGTCGTTTCGGATTAAACAACGCTGAGTTGACCGATACCTGTAAGCAGATGCGTCAGGAACTCGGCCGCTGGCATAGTGCCCAACTCCGCTCGGCCCGTAATACCCCTGATGATCCCGGTGTTGACCTAACTCACCCTCGCGAAGAACGACGCGAAAGTGTCGAACAGGTCTTACAGGCGAACCTCTGTCGCATCGAAGAAGCCCTACGAGTCTTAGAAGAATATGGGAAACTCTACGACCCGGACATGGGCCGTGCCTGTAAACAGATGCGATATCAAGTTTATACCCTAGAAAGTTACTTTCTGGCGGATCAACGGCAGCAAAAGTTAAAACAAGCCTCCCTCTATTTGGTTACCTCCCCGAGCGATCGCCTCTTTGAGGTCGTAGAAGCGGCCCTCCAGGGAGGACTCACCCTCGTGCAATATCGAGATAAGGATGCTGATGACGTCACCCGACTCAACACGGCCCAAAAGCTCAAACATCTCTGTCATGAGTATGGGGCCCTGTTTATCCTCAACGATCGCGTGGATTTAGCCCTAGCCATTGAAGCCGATGGCGTCCATTTAGGCCAGCAAGATGTGCCGATTTCCTTTGCCCGCCAACTCCTCGGCACACAACGAATTATCGGTCGTTCCACCACTAGCCCCGAGGAAATGCGCCGGGCCTTAGCCGAAGGTGCGGATTATGTCGGGGTGGGGCCTGTTTATGCGACTCCCACCAAACAGGACAAAACCCCCGCCGGTTTAGACTATGTTCGCTATGCGGCCGAACGTTGTCCAATTCCCTGGTTTGCCATTGGTGGCATTGACATGAATACCCTACCCCAAGTGTTTGAAGGGGGTGCAACTCGGGTGGCGGTTGTGCGGGCCCTGATGCAAGCGGAACAACCGACTCTGGTAACCCAGTATTTCCTCTCCCAGTTGGCCTGGGTGAATCGGATGCGTCGTCGCGATGAGCAAGGGTA
>SMDP01000296.1:0-1199 GCA_012911965.1 Geitlerinema sp. P-1104 | reverse complement strand
TTCACTACACTCTGGCCTGGGGAGAAGTCCCGATTCCAGCCCAGCCGGGTTTAGGGGTGAGTGCTTATCCCCCAGCCGGGAGTCTGCTAATTGCCACGGGGGGAACTTCGGGGCGGATTCGTTTTGCGGTGCAGACGTGGGAGCGGCTTACGGCTTCGGCGTTGGGCTTTCAGGAGCATATTCAGGCCCAGGAGATTCATTGTTGCTGTACCTTGCCCCTGTTTCATGTCAGTGGCTTAATGCAGGTTGTGCGATCGCTCGTGACGGGGGGGCGACTGGTGTTAAGTGATTACAAACGCTTAGAAGCGGGGGAGTTACCATCTCTGAACCCAGAACAGTTCTGGATCTCGTTGGTGCCGACGCAGTTACAACGGCTATTGAAACAGCCCCAGATTATTCCCTGGCTACGGCGGTTTGCGGGGATTTTATTGGGGGGAGCGCCTCCCTGGCCGGCTCTGTTACATCAGGGGCGATCGCACTCTCTCCCCTTGGCGCTCACCTATGGCATGACGGAGACGGCCTCTCAGGTAGCTACGTTACTACCCCAGGAGTTTTTAGGGGGCAACAGCAGCAGTGGTCGCCCTCTCCCTCACAGTCAAATTAGGGTCTGTGACCCCAGTGGAAGCCCCGTTAAGCCGGGTGAACTGGGTCAAGTGACGATTCACGCCAAATCGTTAATGTGGGGCTATTATGACGATGTTAAGGGGGGGATTTCCCCGTTAGAGACTCTGGTTAGTGATGATTATGGCTACTTAGATGAAGCGGGTTATCTTCATCTCCTCGGCCGGGGGAGTCAGATGATGATTACCGGGGGTGAAAAGGTGTTTCCCAGTGAGGTGGAAGCGGTGTTACGAGATTGTCCGGGGATTGAGGATGTTTGTGTGTTGGGGGTGGCTGATGAAGACTGGGGACAGGTGGTGGTGGCCTTGTATGTGCCGGCGGGGGCTGAGTTGTCTGAGGTGATTATCAGGGAGGGGCGATCGCGCTTATCGCAGCAGTTAGCTCACTATAAACATCCTAAATGTTGGTTACCCACAGATCGGATTCCCCGCAATAGTCGCGGCAAAGTTGAGGTAGGGGCAGTCCAGCAGCTTATCTCAGCGTTTAGATCCGGCAAACAGGGCCCCAAACACGGCAATGATGAGTAAAGTTAGATAGCCAAATACGGCAAGCCAGTCTAAAACGAATGTGGTGTCAAC
>SMDP01000295.1 GCA_012911965.1 Geitlerinema sp. P-1104 | reverse complement strand
TGGCAACCCCAATACTCCGAGGATGTGCGATCGCTGGCCCTATACAAACGCCAAAACCGCCGTTGGCAGCTCGAACAAGTCCTCTCCCGCAACCAAACCGAGGTCGAGGTTAGCCCAGGACGTTATGCCCTGCGAACCGTCGATGGCCTCTCCAATCAAAGCGAGGCGGTGCAAGTCTCCGTAAGACCCTAACCGACCTCGCCCCCTCACCCGGTGTCAGCCTCTCAGAGTCTATCCTGGAACTGACACCGGGTTTTGCTGGGCAGCCCTAGGCCGTTTCATCGCAGACATCGAGATCCCGATTAAAGATATCGATCGCCTCGCGACAACAGCCCTTCAGCTTCTCTTGCATCTCTGGAACTGGCTCCTTCCGACCTACAAAGTGCCAGCGTTCCACCGTCGATAAGCGCCAGAGACGACCCAAACCACTAAAGCCAGCCGCTTCCAAGCCGATCGCCCGCACATCAGCATCCACGGCATGAAAGCGGATCTGAACCAAAATACTGCGACAATGACAGCGGAAGCTGTAGCCGGGAAAATGGAAACTGATATCAATCGAATCGGGATCTAACATCTCCCGCGTTTCCACATCATCCGTCCAAGGCTTCAAATCGGAGCGTAAATCGGGAAACTCCGTCTTAAACAGGTTGACGACTGCCGCAATCTTGCTGGCAATGCGGAAATCCTTGGCTTGTTCTGCTGCATTCAAGGTCAATCCCCCCTTTCTCAACGTCATGCCTACGTGCTGACTGCTCATGAACCAGCACTATATTTGCTTAACTTTAGCGTATTCATAATTAAAGGAGGTTCCCAGGGACCCTTGAGTTGAAGCCCCTGAGAACCTCCACCGCCATCAAGCCGGGGAGAATCATCCCTTGGGAACCTTAGCCAATCGCCTCACAGCCGGCGACAGCGTGCCAACGCACCGTTTCATCCGCATCTTCTAGGAGCGATCGCACCACCGCCTCAGTCTCCGGCTGCTGAAAATTTCCCAACCCCAGGGCGATCGCCTGGCGAACCCGAGGCATGTCTCGATGGGGAGGATGACTATTCCACCAGGTGAGGAGGGCCTTCGCCGCTCGGGATTTTAAACGCTTCCGCTTCACCTGAGATAACACCCGAATCGCCTCCAAACAGAGTTCTACACTCGGCAGAGACAGAGCCGTTTGTAACAGTTCAATCGACTGAGTCCGTTGAATCCAGCCCAAGGCGCGAATCACCTCTAACTTCAGAGGAACGGGCGTTTGCGGCGATCGCAAACAGCGGCCGAGAGCCGCGATCGCCTCCAAAGTTCCCACACGAGACAGAGCGATCGCCGCCTGCTGACTCACCGCCAAATCCAGATCCAGCAAGCGTTCCCGAAGCAACCCCACAATCTCCACCTCAGGGGCTAACTCCTGAAGCCACTCATGTTGTAACCCCAGAACGATCGTCGCTTCCCGGCGCACCAACGGCGACAAATCCCGTACCCCCTTCAGCACCGGTGTCAGCAGTAGCGGATGACGATGACAACTCAACAGAGCCAGCACCTGAGCGCGAACCTCCTCACTCTCATCATTCCAAAACGGGGCCACCCGTTCAATCACATCCCCATGACGAATCTGGGCCAGAGTGCGAATCCCCAACAAACGCCAGCGTTCCTCCTCCAATAACTCACTCAGAGGAGCGATCGCCACCGCACCTAAATTCGCCAACGTTCGCGCCGCCATTCCCTTAACATCCTCATCCGTCGTTGTACTGGTGAGCAACTCCAGCAACGCCGACAGAGCCTCAGACGAGTGAAACTGGCCAATCACCTGAGCCGCGAACCAAGCCAACTCATCATCCTCAGGGTGCGATCGCAACAACGCCAGCGTCCCCTCCAGAGCCGGCTGACCAAAACTGGGCAAACGTTTCGCCACATCCCAGCGTTCCTGAAAATCTCCAACCTCCAGTAAATCCAAGAGGGCCTTTAACGTTTGAGACGCGACGAGACTCTCAGTGGAGCCGTCCCTAGCGGATGCCGGTAATGAACCCCCATGAGGATTCCAGAGCGACGATGAGGTAGTAAAAGTCATAGAGCAATGAACAATGAACAATCAATCAAAAACAACGTAGGGACGTACCGCAAGTAGCGCGCCCTCCTCAGGGATATCAATGTCCTATTTCATTGGAGTACAGCAAGCCAACAGGAGACATCCAACCGTTATACCGGACTAGACACCTATCCAGAACTAGCTTGACCCAAACCACTCCCAGATGCCAAGGCAGTTTTGCATCTAAATCGAGCATTTCATGTATAAATCGCATGAACTTGATGCACAAGTCAAAAAAAACACAATTTTTTGTAGTCAACACTACGAAATAGTCCTAGAACTTCTTTTAACGTTAGAGCCAACCTAGCCCTTACCCAAAACCTCGTCTCGTCCAGCACCCCCAAACTCATCAAACACACACATTCCTAAGAATTTAACTACTTTTAAACAAAAAGAATGACACCCATAAAAAAACAGTAACCCCCCAGCTCAATTCAACATCATTTAATCTCCACCCAAGCTAGACTCAACCCTCTGAAAACCACCATGACATCTTCCGCACCCGCCCCAACAAAACTCAACAAATTTGAGAAATACAAAGTTGAAAAAGATGGCTTAGCCGTCAAAAACGAACTTGAAGACTTCGCCCGTCTAGGTTGGGAAGCCCTAGACGAAACCGACCTCGTTCACCGTCTCAAATGGTTAGGCATCTTCTTCCGACCCGTCACCCCCGGTCAATTCATGTTGCGCCTACGAATTGCCAACGGCATCCTCAACAGCGAGCAACTGCGAGTCCTCGCCAGCATCGTCCAACGCTACGGCGACGATGGCAGCGCCGACATTACCACCCGGCAAAACCTGCAACTGCGGGGGATTCGCTTCGAGGACTTCCCCGACATCCTGCAACAACTCCAGCAGACCGGTCTCACCAGCGTCCAATCCGGCATGGACAACGTGCGTAACATCACCGGTTCCCCCGTCGCCGGCATTGACGGAGCCGAATTTATCGACACCATCCCCCTCTGTCAAACCATCCAGGATGCCATCACCAACCACGGCCAAGGCAACCCCGAATACACCAACCTGCCCCGTAAATTCAACATTGCCGTTGCCGGAGGCCCCGATAACTCCGTCCATGCCGAAATCAACGACATTGCCTACGTTCCCGCCTTCAAAGAGGGAAACTTTGGCTTCAACGTCCTCGTCGGGGGCTTCTTCTCCGCCAAACGTTGCGAAGCCGCCATCCCCCTCAACGCCTGGGTGAGCGCCGAGCAACTCGCCGACCTCAGTTGTGCCATTCTGCGCGTCTTCCGTGACCATGGCTCCCGGGCCAACCGGCAAAAATCCCGTCTCATGTGGCTCATTGACGATTGGGGGTTAGACAAATTCCGGGCCGCCGTAGAAGCCGAACTCGGTCAATCTCTCCCCGACGCCGCCCCCAAAGACGAAATCGCCTGGGAAAAACGGGATCATATCGGCATCCATCCCCAAAAACAAGCCGGCCTCCACTATGCCGGCCTTCATGTCCCCGTCGGTCGTCTCAACGCCGAACAGATGTTTGAAATTGCCCGCCTGGCCCAAGTCTATGGCAACAGCGAGATTCGTCTAACCGTCGAACAGAACGTCATTATCACCGGCATTGAAAGCGCCAAACTAGAGGCCTTCCAACAAGAACCCCTACTGAAGACCTTTTCCCTAGCCCCAGCGCCCCTAGTCCGGGAACTCGTCTCCTGTACCGGCGCACGTTTCTGTAACTTTGCCCTCGTAGAAACCAAACAACGGGCCCTAGCCCTGGCCCAAGAACTCACCGAGGAACTGAACCTCTCCCAATCCGTACGCATCCACTGGACAGGATGTCCCAACTCCTGCGGACAGCCTCAAGTGGCCGACATTGGCTTAATGGGAACCAAAACCCGCAAAGATGGCAAAACCGTAGAAGCTGTGGATGTTTACATGGGGGGCAAAGTTGGCAAAGATGCCCAACTCGGGGAACGAGTCATTAAATCCATTCCCTGCGACGATCTCAAACCCGTCTTACGAGACCT
>SMDP01000294.1 GCA_012911965.1 Geitlerinema sp. P-1104 | reverse complement strand
AGGTGCAACGTCCCCCTTTGGCGGGAAGTAAGTCACATTGCAGCCAAGCATTGATGAAGGTGCTTTTTCCCGCTTTCTCTAAGCCAACGACGGCGATGCGAAATTCGCCTTTTTTGAGGCGATCGCGTTGTCGTCGGGTTGGTTCAACCTCTTGCTGTAATTGTTCTCTCAAGTCTCTGGGAACTTCCGCCTGGGGTAAGTTCGCCAGGTTGAGCGCGTGCTGAGAGAGCGTCAGCGCGTCATCGAGACGGCTGGTGTAGTAAGAGGAGGCGGTTTTCCAATCCATAGAAAATGAGGGAGGTTAGATGCGGTTAAAATGCTGTCGGCCCGATAGGTTGGCGAGAAGCAGGCGCTCTTGAAGTTCGCAAGTTCCTGTCTGGGGTAAGCGTTTTTTCAGTCCATAACAACTGGAGTTGTGAATCATGTTTTCTCCATCTTTAATTTGAATGCGAATGTAAACATCTCGTTCACTGTCGTGAAGAATTGGCTCTGAGGTGGGTTGCAAATCCTGTTCAAGAGAACCTAAATCTTTCGATGGAAGACAACGGAAATAGGCGCAATTGTCAATCAGTTCACAGATTTGCTCTCGGGTTAACGTTTGCGGAGGAGTCAGATTGCTCACTAGCCGTGCTGGAACGATTAAACACAATTCGGCCGTGATGCGTTGCTGGACGTAAATCGGTTGACGATTAATTGAGTTGCTGCTTCCACTCGATTGCTTTGAGTCTCTTGAATAATTATAGTCACTATCTTTAGATGGATTTTGGTAATTTTTTTGGTTGGATCTATCATCTTTTTTTTGAGAAGATTCTGGGTTAAATAAGTTTAGTAAAGATTCTCCGACCTTGAACATTGATTTAATGCCAGATTCAGCAAGTTCTAGAATATAATCTCTATCAGTTTTATCAACGTCTCTTGGAGTTTTGGGTTGACGTGATTTGTCGTTTTGAGGCCGCATTTGGTGATTCTCCTATTTCAACATTAATTATCTTCAGCATCAATTATATCACTTAAACTTAAGCAAGATAATTCATGACTAAGTTTTGCAACTTGTTTTTGAAGGAGCTGCAAATTGGTTTCGTCTTGCTGCTGGTTTTCCTGAACATTTTTGTGCGCCTCATCTAACCTAGACTTATATCGATCCAGAATCTCGCGATTGACCTCCGCCACGTTGGCGTTCAGAGAGTTGACTTGTTCCAGAAGCCAGTGACCTGTTCGCTCAACAATTTCCATGTGCGCGATTCCAACCTGATTGTCCCAATCACTTAACATCTCTTCAGCACTAGGAATTTCAGCATTATCGACGCTACGCTTCCGATATTGGGTTTCATAGTAGACTTTTTTCCACAGCCATAATGTCCACCAAAGGCGTTCCTCTTTCTTGACCTCGTAGGCTTCTTGTTCTTCTGTGGTGGTAATGGGAAATCCTGATTTGAGGTTGACTGGGGGACTTTCGCGACTGATATTAATTTGAGCGAGGCGATGCTTGGGAAAGTTGATTCCATAACCCGGTGCAAGATTATGACACCAGTTCTCCATCTCATCTAAATAGTGTGTAAATAGACAGGATAAGGCGGTGTACATACGCCCTGACTCTAGGGTGTAGGTTTGCTTGATCACATTCTCCAGGACACGACTCAAGGAAACACTGAGCTGATTGAGAGATTGATTGATGGCTCGTAGGTTTTCTTTGTCTGAATCTGATGTTACTTTTTTTGTTTTCCCTGTTCGAGCCAAAGACCCCCCATAGCCAACAGTATTTAGGGTTTCTAAATCTTTTTCAAGAGCCTTTTTATGGGTATAGTTAACTAAATTAAATACAGGCGCTTCTAGCTTGATCAAACGATTTTCCAGAGAACTCGTGACGGACTCTAGAACGGTTTTAACATCACGCCTGAGTTCACGAGTCCATCCCTTAAGGGGAATGAGGGGCTCAACTAAACCGCTATACCTTGGGATAGACCCAAGTTTCTCGGGAAGCGTCTCTAGGGGATCAATAATATCACTCTCGCCCCCAGAGGTCTGGTTGTCCCCCAACCTTTCCTTTAACTTTCCCTCTAATTCCTCAAAAGGGCCTCGCAGTTCTTTCGCCCCCTCATCCAGAAACTGCTCAAGGGCATGACGAATATGTTTAAGCTGTTCGACTTCTTGATCATATTTCTCCTTAGAACTCTGCAAGAGAGCCTGGAGGGTTTGTTCTGACCACTCAATGACCGCATTTGCCCCATCTTCCTTAAACTGAGCCATCAGTTCTTCAAGTACAAGCTGGGGGAAATTTCCAGCAATATGTCTTTTCAAGGCTTCGTCGAACTCCCCACCGTGGGATTCATGCCATAATTTCCGGGACACGCGATCGCGATCATGATCCGTCCACTTTTCCGGGTTACGGGGTAAATCATACAGAATTTCATTACCAATCAAGCGCTTAAATTTGTCATCTACCCTTTGACAAGCCTGATTACTGACAGAGCGATCCTTATCTTGAATCTGAAGACTCAGCAGAGCCGCTAGAGTGCTGAGTTTTATCACCCAGATATCATCAATCTGCTGCTGATATTCCGGTAAATAACGTTTCAGACCCTGTTTAATAGAATCCACAGTCCGGGTTGTAAAGCGAGCTTCCGACTCGGGCCAGGTCTTATCATCCCGAAACACATCAATTCGATTGAGAATGAAAAGCATTCGACTGGGAGAGCCACCGAGTTTTTTGACTTCAGCCACTACCTCCTCTAACAAGGTCTTGATTTTTTGCTGATCGGTTTCTGCACTATTGTAGGTGACCAAACATAAGGCTTTCCCCGATTGCTGTTGGATAATCTTACGGTTGGCTTCGTCCCCCACCGAGGCTAAGCCGGGCAAATCCATGAGTTTAATCTTGGCACCTGGAGGCAGTTGAAGCTCAGAGGCGATGCGAAAGGGATAGCGGATATAAAATTGAGGCGAAGACAAGTCCGGTTGACGTTCACGAGTGTCAATAAACTTCAACATCACATCATGCAGGCGATTCTGAAACTCTGAATCGCTCAAACCTCGCCATTCTCCACATTCCCAGGTAGCGTCTGGAGTCTGGGGGATGACCAAGAGCCTCTCAGGGCCATGTTCAATGGTAACGATGCCTGCACTCATCTCGCTGACGGCGACGGGCATAATTTCGGCACCGCAGAGGAGATTCACCAGACTACTTTTGCCGCTACTGGTGGTTCCGGTGGTGGCCAGGGTGAGGGTGGGGTGACTCAGGTCGTGGAGTAGCCTCTGTAACGCCGCGTCGAGGCCGTCCGAGAGAGTCTGAATCTCCTCGTGATAGCTCTCGGGTAAGTATCGTTCCATGTCAGTCCGAAACTTGCCCCAGGATTGGACGAGATGCTTGGCTCGGGTTTCCACCTCGGCGAAGATGGTGGTGACGGTTTGAGTCATGATTGAGTTGAGTCCTCTGGGTTAAGGGGAGGCGTTACGCCATCAACGGTTCCGTAGCGATGAGTCTGGCGACTGGGGGATATGGATGTCCGCTTGAGGTCAGAGGTTAGCTGATGGGTCTTCAGGACATGGCCGATTATACCCTCAAACGGTGGGAGTCATTCCGTAACTACTATGACATGAATCTAATCAGGAAACAACGGCGAATTTAGAATGTGTAACACTGACGCTCCCATGGATTCAACATCTTTTGACTCACTCCATCAGGGCTTCTACTCATATACCCGCTGGCCATCTCCGGGTAACAACAGAAGTTCTGAGGGACGAATAATTGTTCCCACGGTGACTTCAATATCACCATCCCAATCCTCAATAGTCAGCACCTGATATCCGGGTCCTTGATAATCGAAATAGTGACATCGTTTGCTGCTGCGATTTAAGGTCATTCCCTGACGGGACATCGTGGCTTCCCCAGATTCGACACAGCGGTAATGATTCCCCTCAAACTGTAAGTGCTTGGGGGGAGTCCCCGTGATTTCTAAGTCGTCGGTGGGAGTCAGCCAAGTCACTTGCACTTGGTCGTCTTCTTCCACTCCTAGCCAACGGATGCGATCGCCATCCTGTAAGAGATATTCCTGCCACTGATAGCCCTTATCATCATAAACTAGCATCCC
>SMDP01000293.1 GCA_012911965.1 Geitlerinema sp. P-1104 | reverse complement strand
CCAACTTCGGCTTTACGGTCTTTGGCGCGAAATAGGGTGACCTTCCCTTGATAGGGTTGGGGGAAGTGTTGTTTTTTTATCTTAATATTAGTTTCCAGATTTGCAATCATTTTTAAATCATCAGGAACTTGTTTCCCCAGACGCTGGTACAGTTGTGCTCGCATCGCTTTGACTCGATATTTAATGCGTCCGAACCTAGATTTAAGTTTCCGAGTCAGATAACCCAATCCTTCTGCTTGAAATTTTTCCCAATGACCGGATACACGAGACGAGGGAGGCAGATGTTTAACCCCTGTTCGAGCGGTTGTGTCAAGGAGGCCTAGTAAGGCAACGTCCTCTCCCTGTTTTTCTAACTGATATGCCATTTCAAAGGCAACTCGTCCACCAATAGAAACACCTAAAAAGTAGTAAGGTCCGTGGGGCTGAATTGTCTGTATATCCTGAATATAAATGGCGGCAAGTTCTTTAATTCCCTTAGAATCCCCCTCAGGATGACTTGACAAGTCTAACGTTACACCATACAGGGGCTGGTTATTGCCAAGACGCTTCGTTAGAGGGCGATAGTAATTAAGCCCTCTGCCTAAAACATGAATTCCAAAAATAGGAGGTTTATTCCCTTTAGGCTGGATTGAAATAATTGACGAGCCAACCAGTTCCCCTGTTTCACCACGTAACCGATTAGCAAATTCTTGAATTGTTGGATTTTGAAACAAAACTGAAATTGGGACAGAACGATTCAAGTACTTTTCAACCTCAGAGCATAGATAGATAGCCAACAGAGAATGTCCGCCGAGTTCGAAAAAGTTGTCTTGAACACCGATTTGCTTCTGGTTCAAGCTCGCCTGCCAAATCCTGACCAGTTCTTGTTCTAACTCATCTTGAGGTGCTTTATAGGTGTTAACCATCTCTCTTGAGAGGTCTAACTTAGCTAAAGCCTGTTTATCAATTTTTCCATTGGGTGTTAATGGCCACTCAGAGACCGTTACAAAAACTTGAGGAATCATATAATAAGGCAGCTGCTCTTCCAAGAATTGACGGAGTTGACTCGTCTTAAGAGAACAGTTATTTTGAGGCAAACAATAAGCAATTAAAGATTGAGTCAGTCCTCCCTGTTTCAACTCATTTTCTCGAAGTAAAACAACCGCCTTCTGAACATACTCAGAGTCTGCTAAGACCGACTCAATCTCACTTAACTCAATACGAAATCCTCGAACTTTCACCTGATTATCAATGCGACCAATAATCTCGACGTTCCCATCAGCTCCATAGCACCCTAAATCCCCAGTTTTATAGATCCTATCTTCTTCAGGTAGGTCAGAACCATCTCTGAAAATGTTTTGAACAAACTTCATCTGAGTTAATGCTTCATCTTGGAGATAACCTAGAGCGAGATAGGGAGTTCGTATCCAAATTTCACCAGGTTCCCCTAACTTAGCCAAAGAGCCATCTGGGGTCACCACTAGAAGTTGAACCCCGTCAATTCCTCGTCCAAGAGGAACTTTTTTAGATGACAACTCTCTAGTTTTAGGTACAACGTAATACGCCATGGCTTGTGGAGTTTCTGTTGCACCGTAAAAATTCACGTTCGTCACGTTATGATTCAATTTTTGACTTCGTTTAATATCTGAATCCGTTAAACTATCCCCGCCCCAAAATAGATATCGTAAGCTAGGCACTAAAACTGAGTTAGATGAAGATGCTAAGCCTTCAGCCAAAAGCATTCCCATAGCTGGTGTTAGATGTGCGACGGTGATCCCTTGTTCCTGCATCCATTGAGCTAGTTTTCCACGAGTTTCTATCGTCTGCTGTTCGGGAACAACTAGAGTAGCTCCTAACCAAAGAGGTGTAAATATATCTCGCAGTAGAGGATCATGACTTAGTCCCGAAAGAAGAGAAAATCGGTCTTGTTCCCCTAAGCCAAACTTCTGGCAGTGCCAATCGATAAAATGAGACAGTGGCCGATGACTACCAATAATTCCCTTGGGTTGACCTGTTGACCCAGATGTGAAAGCAATATAGGCTTTATCATCAGCATGAATCGATGGGTAGGGTTGGAGATGATGAGCATCTGTTTCCCATTGAGAGTCTTGGTTAGGAGAATTTGGGAAGGCAAAATAGGCAATTTCTATCTCCTCTAGAAAATGCTGGAGTTCTTGTGGCAAGTCTCCGGCACAATGAAGATGAATAAATCCCTTTAAGTTACTCAACTGACAACAATGTCGCAAACGAGATGCAGGGTAAGCAGAATCTAAAATTGTAAAGCTTGCACCGATTTTAAGAATACCTAGTAACGCCACGACTAAGTCAGCACTACGACTAGCATAAACGGCGATTACGTCTTGGCAACGAAGTCCTTTTTCCTGTAACTGTTGAGCGAGTTGATCTGATGATTGATCTAATTCTTGATAAGACCATTTTTTATTACGGTCAATTAGGGCTACGTTGTTGGGAACTTCTTTTACCTGCTGACAAAACTTGTCGATCACTGAGCCAACCCAAGTAGCTTGTAATGGCTGGGTTGGATCGGGTAAGTTAGTCATTGAAGAAGGCTTTGATGATGGCATGAATTGGTAAGTCAGTAGGGATTACAAGTTGTTTTTGAGTCTGTTAGGTCACCCTTATTTTTTGATGATTTTAATGAGTCGACGGACAGAACGTCTTAAGTTGATTTTGTACGAATTTGGAAGCCAGGGTAGCGCCTCACTTAGGGAAGAGGCAAATTCTAGTTTAGTTCTAGGTTTGGGTTTAGGAGGGATTTGAATTTGTTCTTTAGAACTTATGGGCGTATCAATGGATATAAACGCTTGTTCTATATGTTTAGAAACCTTTTGAGAGAGGGCTGTTTTATAGGACTCCCTGAAATGACAAATAGTTGGATTGGTGTTAATCTCCCAAACCTGTATATCCTCTCCCCTCAAACTATAGTCGATCCGACCATATTGAATACGAGCTAGTTTGAAGATGGCTTGGATCTGTTCAACATGGGGATTGGTTTCGACATAAGTTTGATTTTCCTGGTCTCGCTGAGCTGTTTTTAATGAATTGGCTTTAACAACCCAATTTTTCTGATAGCGGACGTGAACAGGAACAATAGTATCACCGAACGCAAAGGCAGAATATTTTTTAAACGTTCCTTGATCATCTCGGGTATCACAAAACTCAATAATTACCTTGTCCTGACGATTTTCGCCTCGGCTCACAAGTTGGGAAATCGCTTCATCGAGTTCTTCTCGATTTTTTAAAAGTGGAGTTTTATTTCCTTCATGGTCATTTTCACCTCGAATAAAGGCCGGAAACTTTAAGTCAGCAAGGTTTTCCGTCAACCTATAAATATTAAACTGATTACTGCCGTAGTTGTAAAGAGTTTTTAGCAATTCATAGCGACACATTGACCATAATGGATGATTGAGCAGGCGAACTTGGTCATGATTTTGTAGCTGATTCCAGATCCAGGCTGCCTTCTCAGTTTCCTGGGGAGATAAACGTTCAATGTCAGCAAAAATGTACGTTCCTAAAGGAAGATTTTGCTTGTTGAAGCAGTCTTCATAGGCAACTGGTAAAATTCTAGAGCCTAAGGTTTGTCCCCATGACTCCAGATACCAGTTAATTACATTCATGTTGGCTCGAGTGGTTAGGTAAAATATCATCTAGCTATTAGTTGAGGTTATCTTAAAAGCGACGGTTGCCCTGAGATTAGGATTTATTTACAAACTAGCCTTGTTCATTCTAATTATAATGTTTTGGTCAATTGGCGTCGTAAACTAAACCTTAGCAGTCGCCAAGGAACGCGACTATTTTTAAACGTATTACGCCTTAAAAAGTTGCCTTTGAGGAACCGTGCAACTCCCTTGGCTCGCGCCTTAAATCGTACAGCCAAAGGATTATATCTTTCAGCATACAAAGGCTTCCAAGCCATCTCTCCCCAAAGAACATCGGCTTGATGACCTGGACTTAAGCCATTTTGACGATGTTCAGGGTTGGGAATTCCGCCATGTTCGCCATAGTTGCGGAAGGGGATAAAGTTCTTAAAGTTGTGCGATCGCAGCACCGTATCAATCTGTGAATCCCATGTCGAATAGACCTTTCCATCAGTCTCCTGACC
>SMDP01000292.1 GCA_012911965.1 Geitlerinema sp. P-1104 | reverse complement strand
TCCCAAAGCATCCCCGACACAGACACCCATCAGGCCAGCGAGAACGGCAGAGGAGTTCGTCACAGGATTTGCGTGAAAGCAGTGCTTCCATTGTACGGGTTGCTCTGCACTCACTTAAATGTCTTCTGGCTGCTGGACGATGTTCACTTTTGAGATTTTGTTGATAGGACTCTCAATACATAATCCACAAAATTTGAGGACTATTGAGAAAAATTAAGCAGTAGCCACGGCAAATTTCTCAACTCTTCTTATCTATGTTACTTAAAACCGACTCAAATCCCAAGACAAGCTTAAATTATTTCTGGATGACGCTTTTGTGATTTACTAAGTAGTCTATAGCACATTAATACCAGTAACTTTGAACTCTTAAGGTTTTAATTAGGTCAGCGGGAATTGACACAGGTAAAGTAAACATCCCACCTAAACCTCCAGGTGCTGCTAGTATTCCTCCCCAAAACGATTGATCGTTCACAATGTTTTTGGCAATTTGTTGCCGAGGTAGCTTACGATATTTAAGTTTAAACTTGTAAACTCGTAATTTCAGTTTTGTTAAATCATGACTGATAATCTCATCAAACATTTTTTCAATAAAGCCTTGAAGTAAATCAACTTTAGAGGTTCTTTTTATCATCATGCTACAAGTTTTTGACTATCTAGGGAGTTTTTTTCTCGTCTTCATAGCAGTATTTTTCCTTTTAAACCGCTAGCAGACTTACAACTGAGCTATCTGAGAGTCTTGCTGTTTATTACAGCGAAGTGAGGTGGTTTGAAACTTCCTCATTGACTACTTATTGCGCCAGTGTCCACGAACTTTAGTACCATCTTTACGAGTGTATGGGTTCACGTATGTACCTTTATCAGAGTTTTGACCCATTCCCAAGAGAAAGAGTCCGAATCCCACTGCTGCACCTGCCACATTACCCACAGCCTCAACCGTGCCACCTGCCACATTACCCACAGCCTCAACCGTGCCACCCGCCACATCACCCACAAAGCCAACAGCGGCTTTACCTAGACGAGCGGCAGATTCTAAATCGGGGTGGGTTTTGCTGGTTTTACGATTTTTTGCCTCAATTTCCTGTAAACGAGCTTGGTATTGTTGTATATACTCCTGCGCAGCGGCTCTTTGCCTGCGTTGCTGCTCTTCTCGCCTCCGTTTGGCTGCTAACTGTTTCTGCCGTGTTTGATAGTGCTTAAACCAGAGTATGGCAAGTACTAGGAAAACAATGACGAGCAATAAGGTAGACATAGCTCAATTCGCTTTTGTTGGTGTTAGGGGTATAAGCAAATCTGACGGAGGTTGAGATAGATCTCGATTAGGTCGCAAGTTGAGGAGACGATTCACGTCCTCATTATAGCAAGTCGCAAGATTTACAAGAAGAGTATTTCCAGTTTTTACAAAATTTAATCAACCCTGTAAAGGGTAGAAAGTACTAGACTCTCAACAGACTATCTTTATTTTACTAATCAATGTATGCACTGGGAACAAGGAAAGTCACTGTGTCAAGAAACGCGGACATTATACCGAAAGATTCATACTATATATTACAGTAGAGCAAAAAGTCAAGTTGTTTAAGCAAAAAATTAACATATCGGGGTCTTCTAATTTTAGGGTGACACCGATATAGTCATCGTGGCGAGAGGCGATATCATCCCGTTCGTAGCTTAATGTACCCAGGAATGGGGCAATTGGATCGTCAGGTTGTGCCGCCAAATCCTCTAAGGATTTCAGGACCATGGCTTCGACAGAGAGATTGATAATTTGGGCTTTGGCTTCTAGGCGTTGGCTCAAATCATCGGGAAGTTCGAGGCTGATTTTACGAGTCATGATTCAGGTCGTAGGTTGAGGAAATGAGTCACGTTCTGATTGTAGCAAGGGCTGGGCCGGGAGGTTGACGGCGGATGGGGTAAAATTGGGATACTATCCCGGCTCGGTGCGTGGCGATGAACCAACACAGGCTGTAGGCTTATCTCTCCCTGATTCAAGAACGCTTGTGCCAGTGGGAAGGGTCACCCATCGAGGTGGAAATATCTGAGTTTTGGTGTAAAGCCTGAATAAACTCTCTGTTGTTACCTAGTAAAATAACCATGAATATCAGGCAATTGATTGATGAGGAAATTAGCAAACTAGAGGAGGATGAGTTAGCACAACTCTATGAAATTGTCAAGAATTTTTCGCGTCCCAAAACCAACAACAGTTTATTTTCCAAGTTAAAGCAGGTCAAAATTGAGGGTCCCGTTGATTTTGCCGCCAATGTCGATCTATATCTTAACGGAGAGAAAAAGATTGATGGGGATTAAAATCTTTGTGGATACATCATTTATCATTGCCTTGGTCAACATCCGAGATCAGTATCATCAACAGGTTATATCTATTGCCAGTGAATATGAGAACCAATTTTTGGTCATCACGGATGCAGTAATTCTTGAGATTTCTAATGCTTTATCTCGCCGCTATAAATTGGAAGCAATCCAAATTATCGAAAACTTTTTTGAGTCGAACAATGTGGAAGTCGTGCGTTTAACGCCAGAACTGTTTGAGCGGGGATTTTATCTCTATAAAAACCGACGAGATCAAACATGGGGTTTAGTCGATTGCATCTCATTTATAGCAATGCAGGACAGAAAGATTGATACTGCGTTGACATTTGATCGGCATTTTACTCAAGCTGGATTTAAAACTCTTCCCAATATAAATAATGATCTGACATAATGATTGTAGCAAGGGCTAGGCAGGAAAGTTGACGGCGGATGGGGTAAAATCGAGGTGCTATCCCGACTCGGTGCGTGGCCATGGATGAACAACGATCGCAAGCCTATCTCTCCCTGATTCAAGAACTCCTCACCTGTCGCAGTGGGCAGGAACTGGTGGCGAGATTGAGCAACCACCGGGAACTGGTGGATGAGGGATTAGTGCAGGTGATGCGTGCCGTTGCCGAGATGATGGCGGAACAGGGGTGGGGGAATGCAGGCTGGTTGCGGGATTTTGCCGGGACAATCGAAGCGGTTAACTATCAGTTGCCTCGGCTAGAAATTAAATCGACAGCCGATGCTCTGTTGCGGCAAGGATTTCAACAGTATCAACGGAGTCAATATCCCCAAGCCTGGGAATCTTTACAACAGTCTCTCGCCTTGTATGAAGACATCGGGGATAGGGCTAGAATCGCTTTCTGTTGGGGACAGTTAGGTTGTATTGAGCGAAATCGCGGCAACTGGGATGAGGCGGAGCGTCTGTTTCAGCAATATTTGGCTTTGAGTACCGAATTGGGCGATCACGCCGGGATGGCTACCTCTTGGGGACTGTTGGGAGATATCCAGCGATTTCGGGGCAACTGGGACGAGGCCGAGTGTCTGTATCAGAAGAAACTTGATACTTGCCGAGAATTGGGCGATAAATCTGGAATGTCTGAAGTTATAGGAACGTTGGGATATATCCAGAACGTTCGGGGCAACTGGGGCGAGGCCGAGCGTCTGTATCAGCAATCTTTGGCATTGAGAACCGAATTGGGCGATCGCCAAGGGATGGCAGAATCTTGGGAACTGTTGGGATATATCCAGCGAAATCGGGGCAACTGGGAGGAGGCCGAGCGTCTGTATCAGCAATCTTTGGCATTGAGAACCGAATTGGGCGATCGCAAAGGGATGGCTACCTCTTGGGGACAGTTGGGAGATATCCAGAAACTTCGGGGCAACTGGGAGGAGGCGGAGCGTCTGTATCAGCAATCTTTGGCTTTGAGAACCGAATTGGGCGATCGCTCCGGGATGGCAACCTCTTGGGGAAGTTTGGGAGATATCCAGCGAAATCGGGGCAACTGGGACGAGGCGGAGCGTCTGTATCAGCAATCTTTGGCAGTTGAAACCGAATTGGGCGATCGCTCCGGGATGGCTACCAGTTACAATCTTCTAGCCTTTGTCCATCAACACTTAAACCGAATTCCCGAAGCCCTTGCCGCCTGCAGAGAAGGGTTAACCATTTGTCCCCCCGACCAATTCCCCCTAGAAGCCTTGAAACTCGGTCGCAGATTAGGCGATGCTGCCTTTCGGATTCAAGACTGGGACACCGCCATCTATGGCTATGAGGCTGCCATTGAAGCCGTCGAAACCCGTTGCACTTTCACCG
>SMDP01000291.1 GCA_012911965.1 Geitlerinema sp. P-1104 | reverse complement strand
GCAGAACTCTACCAAGCTCAGGCACACTATAGTACCGCCGAACCTCTCTACCGTCGCGCCCTAGAAATCCGAGAAACTACTTTGGGAGAGTCTCACCCTGATGTGGCCACCACACTGAACGGTTTGGCTCTACTCTACCGTAGCCAGGGAAACTATGATGCCGCCGAACCCCTCTACCGTCGCGCCCTGGAAATCCGAGAAACCCGTCTTGGAGAGTCTCATCCCGATGTCGCTGATAGCCTCATGGGTTTGGCTCTACTCTACCGTAGCCAGGGAAACTATGATGCCGCCGAACCCCTCTACCGTCGTGCCCTGGAAATCCGAGAAACCCGCCTGGGAGAGTCTCATCCCGATGTCGCTGATAGCCTCATGGGTTTGGCAGATCTCTACCTACAACAGGGAAACCATAATGCCGCAGAACCTCTCTACCGTCGTTCCCTGGAAATCCGAGAAACCCGTCTAGGAGAGTCTCATCCTGCTGTCGCCGCCAGCCTCATGGGTTTAGCAGATCTCTACCTACAACAGGGAAACCATAATGCCGCAGAACCTCTCTACCGTCGTTCCCTGGAAATCCGAGAAACCCGTCTAGGAGAGTCTCATCCTGCTGTCGCCGCCAGCCTCATGGGTTTAGCAAATCTCCACCAAGACCAGGGAAACTATGATGCCGCCGAACCCCTCTACCTCCGGTCTCTGGAAATCCGAGAAACCCGTCTAGGAGAGTCTCATCCTGCTGTCGCCGCCAGCCTCATGGGTTTGGCAACTCTCTACCTACAACAGGGAAACCTTAGTGCTGTTGAACCTCTCTTGCATCGTTCCCTAGGAATTCTAGAAGCAAGCTTAGGAGAGTCCCATCCCGCTGTCGCTTATAATCTCATACTTTTAGCAAGTATCTACATGTTTCAAAATGAACTTAGTGCTGCCGAATCTATGGTTTTTCGTGTTTTTGAGATACTAGAAACCAGTCTAGAAGAATTTCACTATAATTTAATTACAAAACTGACTAAATCTCTCGATTTTATAGCAATCTTTTACATTCTTCATGGAAATAGTAGTGCTGCAGAAGCTCTCTACCGTCGTACCCTTGAGATAATAGAAACCACCCTAGGAGAGTCTCATCCTGATGTAGTCACAAGCCTTAATAATTTGGCAAAATTCTACCATAAGCAAGGAAACGATAGTGCTGCAGAAGCTCTTTACCGTCGTGCCCTTGAAATCAATGAAACTGCCTGGGGAGAATCTCATCCTAATGTAGTTCCAAGTCTCAATAACTTGGCAGCCTTTTACCAAGAGCAGCGAAACTATGGTGCTGCAGAAGCTCTTTACCGCCGTGCCCTTGAAATCAATGAAACTGCCTGGGGAAAATCTCATCCTAATGTAATTCCAAGCCTCAATAATTTGGCAGCCTTTTACCAAAGTATAGGAGATATTAGAGAAGGAGAACCCCTACATTTACGTTTTCGTATAATACGAAAAAACACCTGGAGAAACTCTAGTGCTGTCGAAGCTCTTTATCGTCGTGCCCTTGAAATCAGTGAAACTGCCTGGGGAGAATCTCATCCTAATGTAGTTCCAAGTCTCAATAATTTGATAGCTTTTTACCAAGATAGAAGAGATATTAGAGAAGCAGAACCTCTACATTTGCGTGTGCTTACAATACGAGAAAATACCTTAGGGGGATCACATCCTGACGTAGCTAGTACCATCAATAATTTGGCAGACATTCACCTTAGACTAGGCAACTATAGGGTTGCCGAAGCTCTCTACCGTCGTGCCTTTGAGATTTTAGAGACTGCCATGGGAGAGTCAAATCCAGAGATCGTCCCAAGTCTCAGGAATTTAGCAAAATTCTACCAGGAACAGGGCAACTATAGTGCTGCCGAAATTATCTTGAAACGTGTCCTTAAGATTCAGAAAACCACCCTGGGAGAGTCTCATCCCCTTGTAGCGTTCGACCTCGTAGCTTTGGCCCAAATTCACTTTGAGCAGGGAAACTACAGTGAAGCTGGATCTGTTTGGCGCCGTTCCCTTGATATATTAGAGACCTACCTAGAAGAGTCTAATCCTATTAGAGTTCAGGGACTCATAGTTGCGGCAGGAATTCACGTTAAGCAGGGAAACTTTAGTGAGGCTGAACCTCTTTTACGCCGGGCCCTTGAGATTCAGGAAACTACCTTAGGAGAGTCGCATCCTGATGTTGTCCTAAGCCTCAATAGTTTAGCTGAACTCTACCAAAAACAAGGAAACTATAGCACCGCAGAATCTCTCTTGCATCGTGTCCTTGAGATAGGAGAAACCCCTCAAAGACTCCAGAGGTTGGCAGAACTCTACCAAGAACAAGGAAACTATACCGCCGCTGAACCTCTCTTACGCCGTGCCTTTGAGATTGATAAAAGTTCCTACAGACTTGAGCTTTTGGCAGAACTTTACCATCGTCAGGGTAACTATAGCGCCGCCGAACCTCTCTACCGTCAAGCCTTTGAGATTTATGAAACCACCTGGGGAGATTCTGCCTGGTTTGGCTCCATACTTCTGCGCCCGATTCTCATTAAATTATCGGGTTTCTATCAAGATCAGGGAAATATATCTGAAAGCCTCAGTGTTCTTCAAAGGATTTTAGATATAGAGGAAACCAGACAAAATGATTTTATCAGACGACGCTCGGAAAGCAGCCTAACTGAGGATCCCACCAGAGTTTTAGAATCCCGGAGAGAAGATCCTGGCGACATTCTGCCTCTATCTCAAGCTTCAACTCATCAAACTCTCTCCCTCCACCTTCAGCAAGCCCCAGACGATTCTGAGGTAGCTCGTCTCGCCCTGACCACTATTTTCCGGCGCAAAGGACGCATCCTTGACGCGGTGACCGAGACGCAACAACTGATACGAGAGCAACTCAGCCCCGAAATGGTGGAAGACTACACTAACGCCCAAACTCGACTGGCGAATCGCTTGTATGCTGGTTTAGGCGATCAAGACCCTGACCTGTATCGCGCACAGATTTATACCCTCCGTCAACAGGTGGAACAGTTAGAGAAAAACTTATATTTTCAGGTTCATTATCGGTTAGGGACACCCGAACCGGTCGAGATTGAGGCGGTTCAGGCACTAATCCCCCCTGATGCCGCATTGGTGGAATTGGTGCAATATCGTCCCTGGTCACAGGGGTGGGGAACACCTCGCTACGCCGCCTATATCCTCCATACCTCCGGCGACCCCCAGTGGGTAGACTTAGGAGATGCCGAAACCATCGACAATGCCGCTTTTGCCTTCCTCAATGCCACTCGCGTCCCCAACTCCGAGCAACGAGTCCAAACCACAGGACGACAACTCGATGAGTTGCTGATGGCTCCGATTCGTCCTCTCCTCGGAGATGCAACTCATCTACTCCTGTCCCCAGATGGTCAACTGAACTTAATTCCCTTTGCCGCACTGGTGGATGAGGAGAATCGTTATTTGGTGGAATCCTATCAGTTGACTCATTTAACGACTGGACGGGACTTGTTACGACTGCAAAACCCCCGTCCCAGTCGTCAACCCCCGGTGTTGTTTGCCAATCCTAATTATGATGATGCCGATACCTCTGCGGCGATGCAGGTGGCACAAGCCAGTCGGGGAGAGTCTCAACGGTCAATGGAGATAGGGGATTTACAGTTTGGGAAACTACCAGGGACTCAGCGGGAGGTGGAGGCCATTGCTCCCCTGCTGGACAATCCCATTGTTCTTACCGGGGCGCAGGCAACAGAAAATGCGCTCAAACAGGTTCAGGCTCCCAGTATTCTCCATTTAGCCACCCATGGTTTCTTTCTCCAGGATGTGGAGTTTGTACCGCCTCAGCCTCTGACGGATTTCACTCGGGGGGAGATTGAGTTAGTTACAGCTAGACCACTGGAGGGTTGGTTCCTTCCTCCCAGTGACCGTCCTACCAGTAGTGAGAATCCTCTGCTGCGCTCAGGTCTGGCATTTGCTGGGTTTAATAGCCGCGATAGTGAGGGAGAAGATGGTGTGTTGACGGCTCTCGAAGCCGTGGGGTTGGATTTGCGGGGGACTCGTTTGGTGGTGATGAGTGCTTGTGAGACGGGAGTGGGGGATGTGGCCAATGGTGAGGGGGTTTATGGCTTGCGGCGAGC
>SMDP01000290.1 GCA_012911965.1 Geitlerinema sp. P-1104 | reverse complement strand
TTATAGGGGCGATCGCCAGCGGTGAGGGCATCATAAATATCCGCAATGGTCATTATCTGAGTTTGTAGAGGAATCTCTTCAGCCTTTAATCCTTGGGGATAACCACTTCCATCAAGCTTTTCATGATGAGCCACGGCCAGGTTAGGAACATTGGCTAAATTCTGCGTCCAAGGAATCTGTTTCAAAAACTCATAGGATTTGCGCACATGAAGCTCGATCTCGGTGCGTTCCGATGGGGTAAGATTCCCCGATACCACCCGTAGCTGTTCAAGTTCTGCCGCCGTGAGCAATGGCTTGAGATGACCATCCACATCTCGATAGTGAGACTGAGCCACCTCATCGAGGAACGCCAAGGTTTCATCATCTAACTGTGGAGAGGTATTGGCTAACTCAATCACCTGCCAATAGTGATCGAGTTGTTTCAACTGTTGTGATAACCTCTCATCAAGCTGCTTGAGAGTTTCTTCTCCATCAGACTCGGGTAGAAGATGGTGATACTTAGCCTGCATCACATCGAGTTCTAAGGTGCGTCGCGCCACCCCAAAGCGATGGCAAATCTCACCCTGTTGGTGAGGATAAAGTTTCTTCTCCTTAGTCAGGATGGCTTCAGGAACGCCAATTTTCCCAAAATCATGGAGTAACGCCGCATAACGAAGCTCTCGTTTTTGGGCATCACTGAAGTGAATCTCTTGCCAAACCCCCGTCTGACGGTGATTCACCTCTTCGAGCAACCGAACCGCTAACTGAGCCACTCGTTCTGAATGGCCCGAGGTGGAGGGATCTCGCATTTCAATGGCCTGAATTGAGGTGCGAATAAACCCCTCAAATAATTGTTCGATATTGGTTTGCAGATGATTGCGTTCAATAGAAATCCCCGCCTGACTGGCGAGGAATTGCACAATGCGACGTTCCCAGGAACTATAAGGCTGGGTCGAGTCAACCACATTATCGGGACGTAAGATGATCTCTGGGCGAACTTTACGATTGAGGAGTTGGAGAACACCAATCGTTTCCCCATGACGGTTGTGCATGGGAATGGCTAACATGGAGCGGGTGCGATAGCCAATATCCACATCAAAGTTGCGGTTGAAGCGATAGGGAGCATCCTGGGGGGGGTGATAGGCATCCGTGAGATTCAAGGACTCCCCCGTTAAGGCCACATAGCCGGCGATACTCTCCTTCGTCAGAGGCATGGCAAACTCCCGGAATGAGACAGTGGGACGGGAATCGTTTTGAGCCACCTTAAATAGCAAAACTGGGAACTCTGGGCAACTGCGATCGACCAGATAGAGGCTCCCTGCGTCACTACAGGTCATTTCGCGGCTTTTGCAGAGAATCAGATCGAGCAGTTCTGAGAGGTCGTAACGGCTCGATAGAGCGGCTCCGATATCAAACAACTGCTCAATGAACTCGAGATTCTCACCATCATCACTGAGAAAGTTAGGATCAGGAACTACCATCATTGCATGGGGGGAAACTGGCCACTGAGAGGAGTTGCCAAAATGATAGCACTCAGCGCGATTGTGGTCTGTACCCGCGTCGCGATCGCCCGGGGTTCCCTGTCCCGGTCTAGGTTGAGTGATCCGAGCTGAAAATCTGATTCTCCAAAGAGATTGATTAGAGTGCTGAGATGGTTTTCGCCATCTCAAAGTCACTGTCCGTTAATCCCCCTGCATCATGGCTGGTGAGGCTAACGGTGACTTTATTGTAAGAAATACTCAAATCTGGATGATGTCCGGCAGCTTCAGCCGGTTCGACCAGTTTGTTGACAAAATCCATTGCTTGCAAAAAATCTTTGAACTCAAAGGTTCGTTTCAGTTCTTTACCCTCAACTGTCCAATCGGAGAGTTGGCTGGCCTTGGTTTGAATTTCACTGCTACTTAGTAATGCCATAATCGTTTATGAACTCCTTGATGGTTTGTTTTCTGAGGTCTCGGTCTTAGGGACTCTCAACGGTGTGGCTCAGGCTGAGTTTAGACTGACCCTGTTCTGACGTTAGCGTATCTCTTTAAGAATTACGAGGGGTGAGGTAATTCTTTGGGGTTCAGACACTTTAGATTAGCTATTTTTTGAATGTAATCTTTGCTTTCAATAAAGCTCCTGGAGTCCAGCCATGTCTTAGTTGATGTGATAATTTATCGAGGCTGGAGCCAGACAGTATAATCGAATTAGGTCAACACGTTAGCCCTTTATACCAACGGCACAAAGCGTCATGTTAGCAACCTCCCGCTCCTACAACGTGACTTGGGATCTGTTACCGGATGATGTGGTGCTGCCGGACGATCCTGTGGACAACATCAATCAACCGGCACTTGCAGCCGCCCTCACCGACAGCCTCCAGCTTGGGGGACGACTTCCCGAGACCGCTCTCGCCTCGACTAACTACGGCATTTGCGCCACCCTGGACGAGCAATTGGTCATTAAAGCTCCGGACTGGGCCTTTGTGCCTAAGATTACGGTGACGCGAGAGGAGGTGTTCCGTAGCTACACTCCCAATCTTCAGGGAGACCCTCCTGTCGTGGTGTTAGAGTTTCTCTCCAACCAAGCGGCTGAGGAGTATTCCATCAAAGAAACCTATCCTCCCGGTAAGTTTTTCTTTTACGAGAAAATCCTACAGGTTCCCAACTATGGCATTTTTGACCCCGAGTCGGGAAGCTTGGAACTCTACCGCTTTGATGAGAACCAAACCTACCAACTGGATGCAGCGGATGAGAATGGCCGCTTTTGGATTCCTCAGATGGAGTTGTTCCTCGGGCCTTGGCGGGGATGCCGTGAGAATCGGGATGGTTGGTGGCTCCGCTGGTGGGATGAGCACGATCAACTCCTCCTCTGGGGCATGGAGCAGGTTGAGCAGGAACGGCAACGAGCCAACGCTGAGCAGCAACGAGCCGATGCCGAGCAGCAACGGGCTGAACGACTGCGGGCCCAGTTGCGGGCTGCTGGCTTAGACCCGGAGGATTAATGGGATTGCTGCTGTTGGACGAAACGGGCGGTTTCCCGAACAAAAGCTTCTGGTTCTTCGTAGGGCATGACGTTTCGCCCGGAAATTAGGGTTCCTTGAGCGTTAGGAAATTGGCTGAGGTAGTCCTGGAGACGTTTTGGGGCGGGGTCGTTTTTGCCTCGCTTGCTGATGCCGGATGCGGCTTCTCCGAATAAGACCTGAACTGGTTGTTGCAGTTGGCGGATGGCGGGGCCATAGTCTTGACGCCAAAAACCGGCGAGGAAGGAGAAGACGGCATGACGACTGGCGACATCGGCTGCCCCCTGTTGCAGGGTGTCCAACCAGTTGGCATCCACATCCTCAGCTTGGGCAAAGAGTTTGTCTTGGGAGAACGATCGCAAGAAGGCTTCTCGACGGGCATAGCGGTAGAATGCCCAGCCCAGGGGCGTGTCGAAAAATAGGTTCCAGATGAGTTTACTCTGGCTCGGGTCGCTGGCGCGAGTCATCACCTCCCAGGCGGGGGGACCGGACAAGACGAGGCCCGCTACGTGGTCGGGGGCCTGTTGGGCCAGGCGTAGGGCGACGGCGGCTAGGGCCCCCTGGACTACGACGATGACCGGCTGCTGAATCACGGTTTTGAGGAAATAATAGAGTTGGTTTGACCAATCTTCGGGACGATAGGCAATCCGTGGCATTTCGCTCTCGCCACAGCCGAGAAGATCAGGAAGATACAGGGGGTTGGTTTGGCCCTGACGCTGCCATTCTTGACAGAAGCGTTGCCAGAAGTGCCGCGATAGGCCGACGCCAATGGGATGAATCAGCAGTAGGGGGATGCCCTGGGCCTGGGGGGGATGCTGTATGGCATAGGCACATTGGTAGTTCTCCCAGTGGTAGGTTTGGCTGGGGAGAGCTTCGATTGGGTTGAGGTTGGGAGCAGTGGTGGACATGGCTGGCTGGGGGTTGTAGGTCAGGTCTGGATCTATGCTATACAATGCTTAACATTTAAACCCAGGCCCTGACGTTAAGGGTTGGGGGTTAATTGATGGCTAGGGTCATGGTGATGCCTGGGTGAACTTCCTTAACTTACCTGTTCTAAGGTAAACTAAAAGCAATGATGTCGTCAGCAAAAGATGAAAGCTCAATACCAGTATCGAATCTATCCAACCCAGCGCCAGGCCCAAAAACTTGCCCAGTTGTTTGGCTGTTGTCGCGTGGTGT
>SMDP01000029.1:8887-29951 GCA_012911965.1 Geitlerinema sp. P-1104 | reverse complement strand
CGATCGCGGGCATCCAATTTACGTAAAATCGCATGAACATGAACCCGAACCGTTCCTGGCGCAATAAACAACAATTGAGCAATCTCAGGATTACTTTTGCCAGCCGCCACTAAACTGAGAATCTCCAATTCCCGAGGCGTTAAAGGGTTGTCCAAATCGAGCTGGGGTGACGGCGAACCCTGGAAGGCGTCGCGAATTTCCTGAGTCGCCAAAGCATCCCACCAAGAGGCTCCAGCCACAACCGAACGAATCGCCAAAATCAACGAATCCGCATCGACTCCCTTCAAACAATAGCCCTGCGCCCCGGCTTCCACTAAACGAGAAATCAGTCGGGGTTGAGCATGAGACGTCAGAGCCAGAACCGGCAATTTGGGGTAGCGTTTTTTGATTTGTCGACAGGCTTCCACGCCACCAATTCCAGGAAGTCCAATATCTAAAATCACCAAATCAAAGACATCAGCCTGTAACCGATCTAAGGCCGTTTCCCCATCCTCAGCCTCACTGACTTGCTCAATACTCGACTCTTGTTCTAAGCGAGTTGAGAGTCCTAGACGGAATAACTCATCATCTTCGACTAGGAGAATACGCATTATCAGGATCGGTCGACTTAGGACTGAGATTGAGGCGAACGGGCTGAAATTGGTAACGATTCCTGGACAGGGGTAGGTAACTCAAACACAAATACGGCCCCGAGAGGTTGGCTGCCCTGTGCGTCAGAATCGGCATACCGTTCTGCCCAGATTTTACCATGATGAGCTTCCACAATCTGACGACTGAGATAGAGTCCCAGACCCGTTCCCTTGGCCTGGCGATCGCTCGTTCCTTGATAAAAGCGTTCAAACAAATGCTGTAAATCCGTCTCATCTAACCCTTGTCCCTCATCGCGAATCCGCACCTGATAGCGATCGCCGCGCCGGACAATCTCCACCTCAACGGTTCCCTGACGACGACAATGATGGATAGCGTTCACCAAGAGGTTACTGAACACCCGTCGCAGTTGCAACGCATCCCCCTCTAGGGGACAGGATTGATAACTATGATCGCGTCCAGACGTTAGACGCATCGTGACTTGACGACTCAGACTCAGCGCCGTCAGTTCCGCCATCACCGAGTTGGCCAAGTCTCGCAAATCTAACGGCCCATAGTGAAGTTCCAAGCCGTGATTATCATTGCGGTAAATATCCGTGAGAGTTTCTACTAAACGCAAACTGTTGTGATGACTCCGTTCCATCACCTCCAGAGTGCGCCGTTGACGGGGATTGAGGGAACCAAACCGTTCTTGTTGCAACGCCTCCAGGGTGGCGATCGCCCCTAACATGGGCGTTTTCAGGTCATGAGTCAGCGTCGAGACAAAATCCTCTCGCACCTTCGCCAACTGACTTTGGGCCAGAATTTGTAACTGTTTCTGATTCAGCGCCGCCTCATAACATTGGAGGCGATCGCTCAACACCCCCGTCACCACCAACGCCAATACCGTAATCGTGCGATTCGCCAACGTCACCAGACTAATTTCAGCCACTCCCGGAACCACCAGATTCAGCAACGTCAAAAAAACCGCCATCCCGCTCACCGCAAGCGTTTCCCGGCGACTCAAACGGGCGCTCGCCAGCAATACCGCCCCGATATAGAGATAGCCAAACACATAAGGCGGTGGCGTACTGAACTCCAAAAACCCCACCACCAGAAAAATCATCGAAATGAGCGATCGCGTGGACTGAGGCTTACGAATCGAGAGCCGAAATAGGGAACTAGGCGGTGCAGACATAGCAATTAGGCTCAGGCTGACGTTCTTTTCCAGTCTAAAATAGCCCCCCTCTCTTTCCCCAGAAATATATCCCCCAATATAGACCCCGTTTAGACAGTCTAAACTCATCCCTAAACCCGACCATTTCCCCCTATATCACCCGTCTATAAACCCACCTCTATACCTTGTGATTCCCACAAATCCCACGCATATTGGAATTGTCCACCCCCATTCAACTCACCTCGAATTCCTTTATTTCAGACCTACCCATGTTCCGAGGATTCCTACAAATATCCCTGGCCCTACTCCTACTAATTCCCATCGCCATGTTGATGGGAACCTATATGGCGCGGGTCTTCACTGGACGAAAAATGGCATTAGACGCCATCTACGCCCCCATCGAAACCACCGTTCTCAACCTCGGTGGAGTCGCCTATCAAAAAACCATGACCGGCGGCCAATATGTTCGTGCCATTCTGCTGAGCAATCTGGTTATGGGCATCCTAGTTTTTCTCATCTTGATGACTCAGGGCATCCTGCCCCTGAATCCCACCCAACTCACCGCCCCCAGTTGGGATCTGGCCCTACATACCGCCATCTCCTTCGTCACCAACACCAACCAACAGCATTACTCGGGCGAAACCACCTACACCTACTTCAGCCAAGTTGGTGCATTGGGCTATCTCATGTTCACCTCCGCCGCCACCGGTATCGCCGTAGCCATTGCCTTTGTGCGGGGACTCACCGGACAGCCCCTGGGGAACTTTTACAACGACCTAGTTCGGGCCATCGTCAGAATTTTGCTGCCCATCTCCGTCGTGGGTGCGATCGCGCTCCTAATTGCCGGAGTTCCTGAAACCCTATCCGGGCCGGCGATCGCCATCACCCTCGAAGGCGACATCCAAACCATCGCCCGCGGTCCCGTGGCCCACTTTGAAATTATCAAAGAACTCGGCGAAAACGGCGGTGGCTTCTTCGGCATCAACTCCGCCCATCCCTTCGAGAACCCCAACAACTTCACCAACCTCCTCGAAACCCTAATCATGCTGGCCATTCCAGCCGGACTCGTCCTCACCTACGGGCAACTCATGGGCAACCCCAAACTCGGTTGGCTGATGTTTTCCATGGTTTTTATTCTCTATGCCCTCCTCAACGTCATCGCTGCCGCCGGGGAATATCAGGGTAACCCCAGCGTCAACGCCCTCCTCGATAATCCCGCCCCCAACCTCGAAGGCAAAGAAACCCGCTTTGGCTGGGCCTTAACCGCCCTCTGGGCCGTCTCCACCACCGGAACCATGTGCGGTGCCGTCAACGGAATGCACGACTCTCTCATGCCCCCTGGCGGCTTTGCCACCCTCTCTAATCTATTTCTGCAAATCATTTGGGGAGGTCAAGGAACGGGAACCGCCTATCTGTTTATCTTTCTAATTTTGACCATCTTCCTCACCGGCTTGATGGTGGGGCGTACTCCCGAATTTTTGGGACGAAAAGTTGAAAAACGAGAAATTGCCCTCGCCAGTCTCATCCTCCTAGTTCATCCCATCGCCATCCTCATTCCCGGCGCGATTACCCTCGCCTATCCCGAATCCCTCAGCGGCATCAGTAACCCCGGATTTCACGGCATCTCTCAAGTGATCTACGAATACGCCTCCGCCGCTGCCAACAACGGTTCGGGCTTTGAAGGCTTGGACGATGACACCCTCTGGTGGAACCTCAGCGCCAGCGTTTCCCTGCTTCTTGGACGCTATGTGCCGATTATCGCCCTCGTCTTCCTCGCTGACGGCATGATGCACAAACAAAAAGTCCCTGAAACCGCTGGAACCCTGCGCCCCGATACCCTCATGTTTACCGGAATTACCGCTGGGGCGATCGTTATTCTGGGCGCCTTAACCTTTCTTCCCGTCCTGGCCCTAGGACCGATCGCCGAAGGCTTCTCCTTTTAGCCCTAATTAGCCCTAACGTTCCTCGATTCCCATCTATCCTGATCCATCTTTTGTCATGAATAGCCCTAGCGTGACCTCCCGTTCAACCCCTAAACCGGTAGATATGAGCCAACTCTACCGCCGCGCCCTCACCGAAGCCTTCCTAAAACTCGATCCCCGTCAAGTCATCACCAATCCCGTCTTATTTGTGGTGTGGCTAGGCACTCTAGTGACCCTCCTGCTGACTCTCAACCCCGTTCTCTTTGGCGGCGTTGACTTCGACAATCCCCGACTGTTTAACGGTCTGATTACCGTCATTCTCCTGTTGACGGTTCTGTTCGCCAACTTTGCCGAAGCCGTCGCCGAAGGACGGGGGAAAGCCCAAGCCGACTCCCTCCGGGCCACCCAATCCGCCACCCTAGCCCGACTCATTAAAGCGGAAGGGTCGATTGTAGAGGTCAACTCCACAGAGTTGCAACGGGGCGATTTGGTCCAAGTCATCGCCGGGGATACCATTCCCGCTGATGGTGAAGTCATTGAAGGGGTGGCCTCTGTGGACGAATCAGCCATTACCGGAGAATCGGCCCCAGTCCTCAAAGAACCCGGTTCCGATGTTGCCAGTTCCGTGACAGGGGGAACCCGCATCCTCTCCGACGAACTGACGATTCGCGTCACGGCTGACCCCGGTAAAGGCTTCATCGATCGCATGATTGCCCTAGTCGAAGGGGCTGAACGCAGCAAAACCCCCAATGAAATCGCCCTAACAGTCCTGTTGGCGGTCTTAACCTTGGTGTTTTTGATTGTCGTGGCTACGATTCCCCCCCCAGCCAACTATGTCAATAGCCCCGTGGGGATTGCGGTTCTCGTGTCTCTACTCATTGCCTTAATTCCCACCACCATCGGCGGTTTGCTGAGTGCCATTGGCATTGCCGGGATGGACCGGGTGGCCCGGTTTAACGTGGTTGCCACCTCAGGGCGGGCAGTTGAAGCTTGTGGCGATGTCAATACTCTGGTTTTGGATAAAACGGGAACGATTACCCTGGGAAATCGCCTAGCGGAGTCGTTTTTGCCGGTTTCTGGCTATTCCGAGGCTGAGGTGGCGCAGGTGGCTCTGATGGCCAGTGCCTTTGACAGTACCCCAGAAGGACGGTCAATTGTGCGCCTAGCGGAACAGTTTGGGGCAAAACTGGACTTTGAGAAGGCGACGGCGGAAGGGATTGAGTTTTCTGCCCGCACTCGCATGAGTGGAACCAATCTTGCTGATGGAACTGAAGTGCGTAAAGGGGCTGTCGATGCCATTCGCGGTTTCGTGCGATCGCGCGGTGGAGAGGTTCCTGAATCCCTCGATCGCGCATTTGAACAAGTGTCTCGCCTCGGAGGAACCCCCCTGGCGGTTTGTCGCGACAACGAAATTTATGGGGTGATTTACCTCAAGGATACGGTTAAACCAGGCTTACAAGAACGGTTTGAACAATTGCGTCGCATGGGAGTGCGGACAATTATGTTAACCGGAGATAACCGCATTACTGCTCAAGTGATTGCCAAAGAAGCCGGGGTTGATGACTTCATTGCCGAAGCCACTCCAGAAGATAAAATTCGCGTAATTCAAACGGAACAAGCTGAGGGAAAATTGGTGGCAATGACGGGGGATGGAACCAATGATGCCCCGGCGTTAGCCCAAGCCAATGTAGGCTTAGCGATGAATTCAGGAACTCAAGCCGCTAAAGAAGCCGCGAATATGGTAGATTTGGATTCAGATCCCACTAAGTTAATTGATTTAGTCACCATTGGTAAACAGTTGTTGATTACCCGAGGTGCGTTAACCACATTCTCGATTTCTAATGACATTGCCAAATATTTTGCCATCATCCCCGCCATGTTTGCAGCGGCAGGCATTGGTGAGTTAAATATCATGGGTTTAAACAGTCCCCAATCGGCAGTTCTTTCGGCGTTAATCTACAACGCTTTAATTATTCCCGCCTTAATCCCCTTGGCGTTGACTGGGGTTAAGTTTCGTCCCCTCAGTGCTAATCGCCTGCTGCAACGCAACATCCTGATTTATGGGTTGGGTGGAGTGATTGCGCCGTTTATTGCCATTAAACTCATCGATGGATTAGTAACAATCTCTGGTATTGCCTAACCCTTGATTGCAACAACATCTCGCAGTGAAATCTCGCACATTACAACCATGAAACTCATCTACAGCCGTCACGCTAAGTCTCATCCTCAATCACCAGTATTTCGCCTCAGTTGGCATCGCCTTGCGCCGATCATCTTGATGGCCATGCTTTTGAATTTGGCGATCGCACCTCTAGTTTATGCCGCTTCGGGTGCGTCAATTGATCGGGGTAATGCCTACGCCTTGGGGCTACTCATTGCCGGAGTTCTATTACTCGGGATTTATTTGGCTGTTGTGATTATTCAACCGGAGCGATTCTAACCATGTCTAACTTCATTGATCAGTGCAAAACTTTTATTAAAGGAGTTCGAGAAACCGTCGAAATTCGTCGGTTACGACGACGAATCCAGGAATCTCGGTTGCAGCGATATAAAAAGCATCACCAAAACCGCGATTCTGACTCAACATCTTCTGAGGATTTTCCTGAATCTTCTTCTAAATTCGGATCTTCAAGGAAGCAGGCGTAATGTATTGCCTGAAATACCAAGCATTGCCAAGGGCGAACAGCACATTATTGAAATGTTTTGAACACCGTTCGCCCCTAAGGTTTGGGTTTTAACAAATCGAGGTTTGAACAAGGCTTCAATCTGCCTTTTGCCTTTTGCCTTTTGCCTCTTGCCTTTTGCCTCTTGCCTCAAATCTAATACCATTTTTTGAAATCCTTGCCAGACATACAAACCGAAGAGGGCGACCACAAGGGTACGCCCCTACGGACATCTATGTCACAATTTTTGAAAAATGGTATAAAAACTGTTGTTTTTACTCATTTCGGTTTATTTTTTGCCATGAAAGATTTAGTCATTGCCACCCGTAGCACCCTGGTTTTATGGGTGTTAACTGCCTTAATTTATCCCCTGTTGATTTTGCTGTTTGGTCAAGTTCTGTTTCCCTATCAAGCCAATGGCAGTTTAGTCACCAATGCAGCTGGTGAAGTAGTTGGCTCAGCCCTCATTGGTCAAACGTTCACAGAGCCTGACTATTTTTGGAGTCGTCCCAGTGCGATTAACTACAGTCAAGGAGAACAAGCCATTCCCACCGGCCAATCTGGTGCGAGTAACTTAGCCCCCAGCAATCCCGAGTTGCGCGATCGCATCGACGCCGAAGTCCAACGCTTAGGCGAGGAGGACGTGGAAAAGCTCACAGCAGAGATGTTGTACAGTTCCGGGTCAGGGTTAGACCCCCATATTTCCCCGGACATGGCATTCTCTCAAATCCCTCGTATCGCCCAGGCCCGTCAAATTTCCCCAGACCAACTCACCCGTCTCGTCAACGACGCGATCGCCGGACCCTTTCTGGGTATTTTTGGCGAGCCTACTGTCAACGTTCTGAGTTTGAATCTGGCGTTGGACGAGAACGCTAACCGTTAACAGCCGCCAGGATACATTCAGCCAACTGACAACTTGCCGGAAGAGGGCGACCATACCGGAAGAGGGCGACCATAAAGGTACGCCCCTACGTTGTTTCTGTTTCCTGTTCCCTGTTCCCTGTTCCCTGTTCCCTGTTCCCTGTTCCCTGTTCCCTGTTCCCTTTCATATGTACCACTCCAGCCAAACCCTTCACAGTTCCAGCTCAGTCTCTCGGGGGAAACACCGCGTGTTCATCGGTATGGCGCCGGGGGTGGGTAAAACCTACCGAATGCTTGATGAAGCACAACAATTGAAGAAAGATGGAGTCGATGTGGTGATCGGTTGGCTCGAACCTCATGGCCGCATCGAAACCTCAGAACGCGCCATCGGCTTAGAGCAGATTCCCCCTAAACCGATCGCGTGGCAAGGGCGATCGCTCCTGGAAATGGACACCGAGGCGATTTTGGCGCGATCGCCCCAACTCGTCCTAGTCGATGAACTCGCTCATACCAATGTCCCCGGTTCCCCCTGTAAAAAACGCTATCAAGATGTCGAACGACTCTTAGACGCGGGGTTAGATGTCCATTCCACCGTCAACATTCAGCATTTCGAGAGTCTCAACGACTTAGTGTATAAAATTGCAGGGGTGGTGGTACGTGAGCGTATCCCCGATCGCATCATCGAACAAGCCAACGAAGTGGTCGTCGTCGATGTCACCCCAGAAACCCTCCAGGAACGGCTCCAAGACGGCAAAATCTATAGTCCCGACAAGATCGACTCGGCTCTACAACACTTTTTTCAACGTCGCAATCTCATCGCCCTCCGGGAACTAGCACTGCGAGAAGTCGCCGATAACATCGAAGACGACACCGTCGCCGCTCATCCAGATTGCTGTCCCATCCGAGAGCGGATTCTCGTCTGTGTCTCCACCTATCCCCAATCCCTACATCTGTTGCGACGAGGGGTGCGTTTTGCCAATCGCCTCAATGGGCGACTCTATGCCCTGTTTGTGGGCAATCCTGACCAGTTCCTATCTAAAGATGAAGCACTCCATATCGAAACCTGTCAGCGACTTTGTGAGGAGTTTGGCGGTGAATTTTTGCGAGAACGGTCAACGGATCTCGTGGAAACGATTGTCAGCGTGGCCCAGGAGCATAGTATTACTCAGATTGTCCTGGGAGAAACCCACCGCTCTCGCTGGAGTCTGTTTTGGCGGGGGTCTCTGGTGCAACAGTTGATGCGATCGCTCCCCGATGTCAGTTTACAAGTCCTGGCAACTCAGACGGATGAGCAAAAGTAATCTGCGATCGCCTCAAGATAAGGACAATAACCCCAAGACCAAGGGCAACGTGCCAAAGGCCAACACCGAGGACATGGCCACAACTCGCGCAGTCCGCACCGTATCCCCGCCAAACTCCTTCACCATCAAGAACGAACTCACCGCAGCCGGCATCGAACATTGCAACACCAACACCTGTAAGTCTAATCCCTCTAAACCTACGACCTGACCCACACCATACGCCACTGCCCCACCCCCAAGCAGTCTCAAACCGCTGGCAAAGAGGTCGTAGCGGGTTAGGCGTAGGGAACTTTGGGAAATCTCTATCCCCAACACCACTAACGCCACGGGGATGGTTCCGTCGGCCAAGACTTTCAGGACGCGATCGAGTTGAAAGGGCAATTCAAAGGGCAGCAGTCGCAGGGCTAGTCCCATCAGCATCGCCCAGATTAAAGGCAGTTTCAGGGTGAATTTGAGGGCATTGGCGAACCCGCCGCCTTTGAGAATGGCGGGACCCGTGGAAAAGACCAGGAGACTGGAGATAATCAGCACGATCGCCGCTCGATTCAATCCTTCCTCGCCAAAGGCAAACAGACTCACCGATAAGCCCATGTTGCCCGTGTTGGGAAAGGCACTGGTGGCGATCGCACTTTTGCGGACAGGGGCAGGGAACTGCAAAAGACCACTCAGCCCCCAAGCAATGGCTCCCATAAGGGCGTACGTCAAAGAAAATGCCAAAAATAACCCTTTAGCGTTTTCTAGGGTGATTGGGCTACGATACAGGGACTCAGCCACCAGGGCGGGGGTAAAAATATAAAGGGTAATCCGCGAGAGACTGACTCGGTCGAGGGCAAAGCTTTTCCCGGCCCAGAAGCCAATCAGAACAATGGTGAGAACCGGAAGAATGGCGGAGAGGATCGCAGTCATAGGTGGGGTGACTAAGGGGAAAACGGCGGGTTTGGCATACTAAGGATAAGCTTGTCACCCATGATGGAGGAATTTTAACCATGGCGATCGCCACTGCGCCCACCTCAACTCAACCGACTCGCACCGCCGAAGACTATCTCCGCTGGGAAGTGCAACAGCCAACTCGCAATGAATATCACAATGGAGAGATTGTTGCCATGAGTGGTGGAACCCCAGCCCATAATGAAATAGCCGGCAATTTGTTTGTCTTGTTAAAGCTTGCCTTGAAACGCCAACCCTATCAGGTCTTTATCACCGACCAACGCCTCTGGATTCCCCAACGGAACACCTACACCTATCCTGATGTGATGGTGACGGAGAAACCCTGCCAATTGCAGCCGGGACGCCAAGATACGGTCATGAACCCCATTGTGCTGGCTGAGGTTCTCTCTCCCTCGACTCAGGGCTATGATCGCGGTGAAAAGTTTGCCGCCTATCGTAGCCTCGACACAGTCGAGGACTATCTCCTGATTTATCAAGACCGCCCCCTGGTTGAACATTACGCCAAGCAAACGGCCCAACAATGGTTATTGACTGAATATCAGGGCTTGGACGTGACCCTAGCCTTGGGGTCTGTGTCTCTGAACCTCAGTTTGGGCGAGTTGTATGAGGCGGTGGAGTTCCAGACCTCCCTTGAGGCGACAAATCCCCCCACTGAGGACAATTCTCAGGATAATCCTGACGCTGAAGTGATCGAGTCCCCCGAAACTCAAAAAAATTCTTGAGAGAATGGCACGGCATCGTGTTATACTGGTCTGTAGACCCGGACTCATGCAATTACAACGCCCAAATCTTGTCAGGACCGGAAGGTAGCAGCAATACGGGATGCTTGTAATCGGCGTGAACTCCGGGTCGCCTCATTTGACCCCCACTTAACCCTCACCCCGTCGCCCCAACACTCTGTTCGGGGGTTTTAAAATCTCGCAGTGTTGATTTTTAAGTCAACAAACAGCACCCAATCCGGCACTTTTTTTCGAAGGAGAGTTCGGTTATCCGTCTCTGCCTTTCGCTAGGTGAGGGGTCGAACCCCCCACCTGGTCAAGCATCTAGCCAATTCCAGCTCACTCCAATCCTCAAAAACCCCCCTTGAATGAGTCAGAGATTCCTCAGAAAACCTGCCCCAATTTGTACGGTAGAACACAGTTTTCGCAAAAGTTTCCGGATGTCAAAAATTTACAGATTGGCTCCAGATTTTAGTGAAGAAACATTACAGATTGGGGCAAACTCCCGAAAAATGGGGACAAAGTGATGAGGGTTAACACAATGGTTTGACGCAAATCACTAAAGCCAAATTAAAATCTCTCTATACTGACGTTAGTACCTCAGTTCGTGGTGATTTCAATCATATAGGTGCCGTCAGCATCCAAAGCTGACAGACAAGCGACTAATTCAAATGGGGGTTGAACGAACGAGGTGACGCAGGTCATATCCTGCGATCGGAATCACAAAATGAGGGATAACATCCGAAGCATCGGAGTCCCTTAACCCCCAGTTAACTCAAAGGGATTGAGACGAGCGACCATGTCTAAAACAACTTCTTACCAGCCAGCTAAATCTGAGCATCGCCCCAGTCAAACGGGAGCCAGCGACCCCATGACCGCCCAGACGGATGCTCAAATCTCGAACAATTTGAGCCTCGAAGAGAGTGAGTTAGACGCAACCTCTGGGATGGAAGTGGAGTACGCCGAAGCAGATGAGTCGATTCGCGGACACCGAACCACCACCGACCTGGTGCGCTTGTACCTGCAAGAGATCGGCAAAGTCAACCTGTTAGGACGAGATGAAGAAGTCTCCGTCGCCCAGAAAGTGCAACGATACGTCAGCTTGCTGGAGGTGCGACAAACCGCAGCCGACGACGGGGACGAGATCATGCAGCAGTATGTCCATCTCATGAACACCCGCGATCGCCTCAGTTCGCAACTGGGCCATCGTCCATCCCTAGAACGCTGGGCCAACGACGCACAAATTCCCGTCTCGGAACTCAAACCCACCCTCAGTCAAGGGAAACGCCACTGGGCCAAATTAGCCAAGATCTCCGTCGAGGAACTCGAAACCATCCAAACCGAGGGAGTCTATGCTAAGGCCCATATGATCAAAGCGAATTTGCGGTTAGTGGTCTCCGTGGCCAAAAAATATCAAAAACGGGGACTAGAACTCTTAGATCTCATTCAAGAAGGGACCATTGGCTTAGAGCGGGCCGTGGAAAAATTCGACCCCACCCGAGGGTATCGATTTAGCACCTACGCGTACTGGTGGATTCGCCAAGGAATTACCCGAGCTATCGCCACCCAAAGCCGAACCATTCGCCTCCCGGTGCATATCACCGAAAAACTCAACAAAATCAAAAAAGCTCAACGTCAGTTTTCCCAAGACAACGGTCGCACCCCCACCATCAACGACATCGCCGAAGAACTGGACATGACCGCCGACCAAATCCGGGAAGTCATGTTACGGGTTCCTCGCTCCATCTCCCTCGATGCCAAAGTGGGTAAAGAAAAAGACACCGAACTCGGTGACCTCTTAGAAACGGATGACGCTTCCCCTGAAGAGTTGTTAGTGCGTGAATCCCTACAGCGGGAACTCCACCAACTCCTCGCCGACCTCAGTAGTCGGGAACGGGACGTCATCCGTTTACGCTATGGACTCGGTGGAGAAAGTCCTTATTCGTTAGCAGAAATCGGTCGGGCCCTGGATCTCTCCCGCGAGCGAGTGCGTCAGATTGAAGCCAAGGCCCTACAAAAGTTGCGTCAGCCGAAACGACGCAACCGAGTTCGTGATTTCTTGGAAGCGTTGGGTTAAACCGTTATAGGGAGTGAGGCTTCGAGTTTACCGAGGAAGGAATCAGCCTGGTCAAACCAAAACTCTGCATTCCAGTAGACAAAACAACTGGTTTCGCAGACAAGGAGGAGCTGGCGGGCCTCATCCCAGCTCGGATCTGAGGGACTTCCCTGTTCAGCCACCTGACGGCTGAGAGCGTCAATCTTGAGGGCGATCGCTTGACGGCGATCGCCCTCATTCCAACTTTCATGGCCGCCAATCCAAGAGCCACCTGTGGTATTGAGGGATACCGGCGCGGGTTGAGTTGAGCCTATATGGCGATCGAGATATTGGCTCACCGTCAGCATCTCCACATCCGCCAACTGGGGCATCATTTCCACCAACGGCACAAAGGTATTTTTGAAATACTCAAACATCATCACATTGCCATTTTCCCCATCCGAGGTCGGCACAATCAAGGGCGGGGGAGTGAGCTGTTCCTGCTCAAAGACCCCTAAGCGATAGCGAATATCATTCAAACAGCCATCAGCATTATGGCCACTTTGCTGACGGATTCCCATATCCGTATCCCGAACCACACAGAGGATAGTTTCCTCGTCTCCGTCGGACTGAATCCGTAACTCATGGACCTGATTTTCCAATCGAGGTGTGGCCCAGCCTTCCGGTCGAGACAAGGCTGACGCGGGCAGAATTAGCCATTCATAGCCACAGCGTTTGAGCAGGCGGATCAGGGCGATCGCCCGTTGGGGATCTCCCATCATCCCCATTTCCGGCAACCAAAACCCCTTGACTCGTTCCAAGGCCGCCTGTCCAAACAAGTCTCCAAAGACCTGTTTCCAGACCATAATCTGAGCCTGCCAATCCCGTTCAGGGGTGGTGGGGAAATAGCAATGACTATAGGCCGTTCCCGCAAACTCAAGGGCATCGGGATAGTCATTCAGAGCCTCTCGCCACAGGCCAATCACATCCCCGAGGGGGTCGCCATCCACAGAGCGGTTTGCAAAGGTGCCATCCTCAGAGAGTTTCGCCAACTCCTCTAACAGAACTCCAGAATAATCCACCATCATGCGGGGCTTAAGGCCCCGTCGAGACAACTCCAGGGCATACTTAGCCGGGTTCTTATAGGCCTGAGCAAACCACTGAGCATTCCATCCTTCCTCCGAGTTGGGATCACCGTTGAGCATTTTTTCGAGATTTCCCATCGGCCGGTGATTCCACCAAATCGGGGGTTGGTGCATATGGAGCCAGGGAACAAAGGTTGCTTTCATGAGGAAAATAGGAAGTAGAGTGCATTCTACCCAAAAAAATTAGCTATCCCCAGAGCCGAGACGACCCCAAGAATAGCCAATCCCAAATTGGGAACCGGAACATTTAAGCTTGGCGAGAGTAGTACTCAATCACTAGCAGTTCGTTGATTTGTAGTGCGATCCATTCCCGCTCAACCACACCATTGACCTGGCCTTCCAGCTTGTCTCTGTCCAAGACGAGGTGAGAAGGGATGTTAGCCAAACCGGGAGAGTCAAGATTGGTCTTCACCATCTCGCGAGACTTCTCCGTATTTCTAACGGTGATGATGTCGCCAGGGCGGCAGTTGTAACTGGCGATGTTGACGCGGCGACCATTCACACAAATATGCCCGTGATTCACTAACTGACGGGCCGCCGGGATCGTCGGAGCCATGCCGAGACGGAATACCGTGTTATCTAGGCGCATCTCCAGCAGTTGCAGAAGCACTTGTCCGGTAGAACCGGGGAGACGACGGGCTTTTTTAACATAACGGAGCAGTTGTTTCTCCGTCACGCCGTAGTTGAAGCGGAGTTTTTGCTTTTCTTCTAGTCGAACGGCGTATTCAGAGCGTTTGCGTCGTCCCTGACCATGTTGACCGGGGGGATAACTCCGCTTCGGATCTTTGCGGGTTAGGCCGGGCAAGGTTCCCAGGCGGCGAACTACTCTCAGACGAGGTCCTCGATATCGTGACATACAGCTTAACTTTTGGATTCCTTTGGTGGTGTGCTGGCAAACAAAATTTCACCCAAGCAATCTATTATAGAGCCTAACATGGCAGAGGTTCAAAACTTGGGCTAGAAATTTCTGGGGACTGGGGAACCAACGGGCCTGCCGATCGCTCATCAATTCTAGTACTCTAGCCATTAGTTACCGTTTTGTTGGAGACAGGATTCATGAACCCAATTGCTAAGGGTCTTCTGGCCAGTATTGGTCTGACCAGCTTGTTAGGGGCGATCGCCCTCCCCGTGGCTGCCTCACCCTTCTATCCCAGTCGTTATCGCGGCGGAACCCTTCGAGACTATGAAACCTGTACATCCCAACTGTTGGATTTGGAGTTAGGGGAGAGTCTGACAGCACTGGCCTGTGGGACGGCCTACCGACCTCTGGATTTATCTGACTGCGTCTCAGACATTGCCACCGAGACGGATATTACTGCCACCACAGCCCTAGAAAGCTGTCGCCAAGTGCGTCGTCCCCTGGATTTAGCCACCTGCACCGTTGGCATTGCCGGAACCACCAATGGGGCCAACTTACCTAACGTCCTAGATAGTTGCCGTCGTAGCCTGCTGCCAGAACGCTATGCAAACTGCGTCTTGGGCATCACCAACAGTTCTAACGTGACCCCAACCGCTGCCATGAGCGACTGTTTAGATGCCACCGATCGCATCCGGGACACCTATCCCACCTTCATTCGCAGCCGCTAAGATTTCGCGTTGAGATCAACAATCCCCCCGAACCTGGGGGGATCTCTAGTCATTGATTGGCATCAAGAGGAGGTCAGCGCAGTTCCGTGTTGACCTCATTCACCGGGCGACGCTTCAACTCCACCGACTCAGAGCGGGGTAACAAGTCAAAAATCTCCCGAAAGACTGAATCGAGGGCTTCAAAGGCCACTTGTCCCGACTCATCAAAGCGCACCGTTCCCGATTGGTCAAAGATAACGGATTGGGGGACACGACCCTTATAGTAATAGCCGGGGTCTGTCTCGCTGTAGTCTTGGCCCGGCAGTATACTGTCACTGTTGACCGGTACAATTGTGGCCACGCGACCATAGTAGGATTGCAGTTCAGAAACCGTCGTTGAAAACTGCTTGCAATCGCGGCTGTCATCGAGATAAAAGACCAATAAGGTGGGACGATGAGCCGTTAACGATTGCGCCAAGCTTGTGGTTGGAGGAACAATCGAGCCGTTGCCCGCATAGAGGGCAAAAATGTTGCCATCATTTTTATCATCGTTTAGGGCTGCCCCGGCTGGGGATAGACAAGCCATCCAAAGGGCGATCGCCAACCCGAGAGTAGCCATCCAGCGTTGCCAATTGCGAGAAAAGAGCGTCATATCCTCTGTAAATTTGAGAGTGTGGGGATTCCGAGTGCAATGATGCAACTCTCGATCTAGAGTATCAGTTCCAACGACTCGCCAACGACTAAACCCGTTTGTTACCCTCGAAGAAGAACCCATCCCGCAGTAATTGGAGACATTGGAGGTGATATCAGGGGGGATCATTGACCTTGGTTCTGAAGACTTGTCTTGCCGTTTTCCAATGCCGTTGTGCTATTGTGAACGGTATCAAGGCTAAATCGAGCCATGTCAGCTTTTGGGATTAACCTCAACGGTGCCACCGAGCGATATACAACCATGGATCAGCTTGGGGAAGCGCACCTCAACATAAATCAGCAATCTGAGCAACGCGCTATGAGACTGGCGCGTTGTCTTGTTCACCCCCGGAATCGAACCGCCCGGCTTCGGCTCATCGGGGCGAAACTTGTGGACAATGCTGTCAGTCTAATGTTTAGAGGCCAAACTCCCTCGAACTGTGGTACAACGTTCAAAAAGTCTTGGTCGACTCACTCTCATGTCTGTTGCTATGGGTTTGAGTTGGTCCAAGACCTCAACACCACCGTCAACAGTCCCAAGATGATATTCAGTATAGTCCGGCAGACCGACACTCTGGGTAGTTTGCCTAGGAACGCTTCTGAAGATTTGTCAATGGCTGCTGTTGATGGACACCAACCTCAGCGCAACCAATCGTTGAAGGAAGAACCCTGCTATTTTGTAGTCTGGGACTGCCAACTGTAACAGATTCTGGAGAATGATTACGTATGACCCAAATTATTGTAGGTGAAAACGAAGGTATCGAATCAGCACTGCGTCGCTTCCGTCGAGGCGTTTCGAGAGCAGGAATCTTTCTAGATCTCAAGAAAAACCGTCATTTTGAAACTCCAATTGAAAAGCGCAAGCGCAAGGCCGAAGCGTTACGCAAGCAGCGTCGTCGCCGTTATCGTCGGCGCTCATCCTAGGGGGAAGTCTCCCAATTGGCGCTGGCTCCCCAGTCAGATCGTCTAAGCATTAGTCAATTCCGACAAGACTGCTCCAGTGTAGATGGACTACTCCATCCGCACTGGGGCATTTTTCAGGGCTAACTCCCAAAATGAATCTTATCTGGATGTAAATCAGAAGCTGTACTAGGTCGGGCAAAGAGGAAGCCTTGGGCAAAGTTGCAGCCTAAACTGCGTAGGCTATCTCGCTGTTCAATGGTTTCAATGCCTTCGGCAATGGTTTCAATATTGGTTGCCCGAGCTAAATTCAAGATAGCCGGAACTAGACCTTTTCCGTCAGGAGACTCACTCATACCGACGACAAATGCTCGGTCAATTTTCAGGGTGTCAACGGGAAAAGTTTGCAAATAACTCAAGGATGAATAGCCAGTACCAAAGTCATCAATGCTAATTTTAATCTGCCTAGATTTTAGTTGTTTTAGGATATAAAGAGTTGAGTTAGAGTTTTCCATGAGAGCCGTTTCGGTGATTTCCAATTTAAGAAATTTTGGCTCAATTCCTGTATTGATCAAAACCCGGTCAACTTGGTCAAGAAAATCTGGCTGTGCAAACTGACGTACAGATAGATTAACACTCATCACTAAGGGTAACTTCCAGTCTCGGTGCCATTGGACCAGTTGTGTACAGGCTTCCTCTAAAACCCATTCCCCAACTTGATCAATTAGTCCCGTTTCTTCAATCGTCGGGATAAACTCAGATGGGGACACCCAGCCTCGTTGAGGGTGATGCCAGCGCAGCAAGGCTTCAAAGCCGAATAACTCACCCGTTTGTAGGTTAAGAATGGGTTGATAGTAAACTTCAAACTCGTTGCGCTCATAGGCATAGCGTAGGTCATTTTCCAAAGCAAGCCGTTCTAAGGCTTCTTGGTGAAGCATCGGATCAAAGAGGTGATAACGATTTCCCCCGAGGGCCTTGGCGCGATACATAGCCGCATCGGCGTTCCGTAATAGTTCTTCTGGAGAAAGATCGGCAACGGAAAAGGCGATGCCAATGCTGGTATTGACGAAAACTTCATGACGGGAGAGTTGGTGAGGTTCCGACAAAACCTTTAATAAGTCTTGGGCCAGGGCAATCACATCGGCTTCATTATTATCATAGAGCAGTGCCACAAACTCATCCCCACCCCAGCGAGCCACAATCACCTCATCATCTAAATTATCGCGGAGTCGTTTGGCTAAGGATTTAATCAGCTCATCGCCGACAGCATGACCGAGGGAATCGTTGACGACCTTAAAGCGATCGCAGTCGATAAATAAGACCGCTAAATCCCCATCAAGTTTCTCATCTTCTAAGGATTCAGTCAGTTTAATCTCAAACTGGGCCCGATTGGGGAGATTCGTTAGGCGATCGTGATACGCCAAATACTTGAGACGTTTCTGAATCCGCTCTCGCTGGCCAATTTCGTCGAGGAGCTGACGATTAGCCGATTCTAACTGGCGGGTTCGCTCCCGGAGTTGGCTGGTACGTTCATCCACCCGCTCCTCTAAATCCGCATTCAGTTGGCGAATTTCTCGTTCGACAGACTTAATCCGAAGTTGGTGATGAACTCGAGCTAAGACTTCCTCAATTTGGAAAGGTTTAGCAATATAATCAGCACCGCCAACGGTAAAGGCCTTGACTTTATCAAAGACATCATTGAGGGCGCTGAGAAAGACCACCGGAATATCCCGAGTGCGGTCATCTCCTTTGAGGCGATCGCACAACGCATAGCCATCCATATCTGGCATCATAATATCGAGCAAAATCAAGTCAGGGGCCAGGGTTTGCACCGCTGTCAGGGCCATAGAACCACTGATAGCCTTACGCACCCGATACCCCCGTCGAGACAGCATATTTGAGAGCAGCCTCAAGTTTTCCGGGGTATCATCCACAATCAGAATATCGGCTTGTTCCAGGTCGTTAGGGGTATCTTTCATCAGGATTACATTCTATCTTTACAGCTCTTTGGAGTGCTTGATCACTCTTGAGAGCATTGTGTCACGTCTAGGATTCGATCAAACCGGAAGTCTTGGGCCCAGGTTTTGAGAAGGCGGTAACAAGCTCCATCGATTTCCACCTCCTGAACCCCAGCTAATAGATCTAAAATTTGATCATCACTCCCCTGCAAGGCGGCTTGATGAAGCTGTTTTACGATCGCCTCAGGAAGCTGAGTAAGCCAATGCTGCATTTGCTCAGAACTCGGCTGAGTTGACCCACGACCCGGGTTGACAAACCCCAATTGAGGGTCCTGAATGCCAAACAGACTGAGCTGGTCTGACTCGCTCGACATCTCTATATCGTCCTCATACTCATACTCAACCCCAAGATATCGCTGTATCTTCGTTAAGATCTCTACCTCACGAAAGGGTTTGCGGATAAAGTCATCACATCCTGAAGCTAGAATGGCAGAGCGTTCTTCTTCAAAGGCACTGGCCGTAAGGGCAATAATAATTGTATCTTGACAGTTGGGCAGCGCCTTAATTTGGGGCGTGGCCTCATAACCATTAAGCTCTGGCATTCGCATATCCATCCAAATGAGATCAGGCTGCCATTGGCGGGCGATCTCAATAGCTTCCTGACCATTATTGGCGGCCCGAACCTTAAAGCCAATAGACTTGAGAAATTCCACCAGGAGCAGTTGATTGGTGGGTTCGTCTTCGGCTACGAGAATCCGATAGTCCCGTTGCCCGGGCCGTAAGCATTTCACCCGACCCGGTAACTGAGAGGGCTGTTGAGCCGCTGCGGCGCAACCGAGTTCAGCGGCAATCTCAAAACTAAAACAAGAGCCAACACCCACCGCACTTTTAACCTGAATCTCACCTCCCATTAAGCGCACAAACTGTTGAGAGATGGAGAGTCCCAGTCCCGTTCCACCTCGCGATTGTAGCCCGGAGTTCGTTTGCGTAAAGGGTTGAAAGAGCAGCTCGATTTGCTCAGACTCAATCCCAGATCCCGTATCTTCAACCGTAAAACTCAGGTGCGATCGCCCCGGGTCAGGAAGCTTAGGATTCAGAGCTTCCATGGGGTCAGCCGTGACCGTCAAACTGACCTGTCCCCGTTCCGTAAACTTCAGCGCATTCCCCAACAAGTTGAGCAGAACCTGTTTCAGTTTTTGGCCATCAACCTTGAGATACCGGGGTACATCGTCAGCCAGGTTAAAGAAGAGATCCAGATTCTGTCGTTCTGCTTTGAGCTTGAGCAAGCGGTAGAGACTATCGAGCAGTTGGTAGAAATCGAGATCTTGGCAGCTCAGAGTAACCCGTGCTGCCTCAATCTTAGACATATCTAAGACTTCATTGACTAACCCCAATAAATGCTCCCCACTCGACAAAATCGTCTTCAGGTACTGCTCTTGCTCCGTCTTTGAGAGTCCAGGACGTTGCAAGAGTTGGGAAAACCCGAGAATAGCATTTAGGGGAGTTCGCAGTTCATGACTCATATTGGCCAGAAACTCACTTTTAGCCCGATTGGCCATATCCGCCGCTTCTTTGGCTTGTTGCAGTTCTAGGGCTTGTTGACGAGTGCGAGCTAGAAGTTCCGCCTGTTGAACGGCAACCCCTAACTGGTTACTAATTTGCAGGGCAATTTTAATATCTCCCTGGGCCCAATGACGGGGTTTCCCATTCTCATAAATGGCTAAAAGTCCCCAGAGTTGCTTACCACAGAAGATAGGCACAATAATATAAGCCCGAGCTTGCAATTGTTCGAGCAGACCCAGATAGCAGTCATCAAAGTCGGCTTTATAGATGTCGCTGACAGCTCGGTAGGTTTTGCCATCGCGGTAGGGATGGCCATAATGTTCCTGGAGGTAGGTGTCTTGAACCAGGTTATCGGTGCTTTCGAGTTCGCTGGCACTACAGTCAAGCCGTTGGACGGCCACTCGGGTTAAGTTGGGGTTTTGGTTAGCCGTCTGGATGAGCGGCTCCCAGGGAGAGGTGACGGATTCAGCGACATAGGTGCCGCTCCAGTCGGGGAAAAAGCGGTAGACAAGAACGCGATCGCAGTTTAAGACATCTCGCAGTTCATCGGTGGTGGCACTAAAGATATCTTCGAGATCGAGAGTTTGCCGCATTCGGGCAATGGCATGGGCCAAGGCCTGTTCTCGGGCAGCCCCTTCCCGCAACGCCGCTTCAGCCCGTTTGCGATCGTGGATATTGGTATGGGAGCCGGCCATACGGACAGGTTTCCCATTCTCATCCCAAAGGGCTTGGCCGCGAGCCAGTACCCATTTGTAGGTTCCCTGTTTGCAACGCATCCGAAATTCTTGGGAGTAGATGCGGCTTTTATGGTTGAGATGGTCGAGCAGGGCCTGTTTAACGCTTTCTTTCTCGTCAGGATGAACCAGTTGCAGGAAGACATCGGTGTCATTGGGGATTTCCTCGTCACTGTAGCCGAGGATATTTTTCCAACTGGTGGAATAAAAGATGCGATCGCCCTTAATATCCCAGTCCCAGATTCCCTCATTACTCCCTTGAATGGCTAACTGCCAGCGTTCTTCACTTTCTCGCAAGGCGGCTTCGGCGGCAAT
>SMDP01000029.1:0-8023 GCA_012911965.1 Geitlerinema sp. P-1104 | reverse complement strand
TTCTCGTTGGCGGCTAAAGTAAATGAGGATGAGGGGAATCGAATAGTAGCTCAGGGTAATCAGACTGTCACTGATGACATTTAGCCCCACAAGAGAGGATTCCCAGAGATAACAATGCCCGTGGGGGATATAGGCAAGGAACACAAACCTTGGTGCGATCGCAGACCACATACAAAACTCTACCTGGCAACTAAGGTTGACCTCGAAACGCTTATCCCTTGATGTTAACGAAGTTTAGCCTTACCAGGTTTCGCATTGAGGGGAGACAGGCCCCAGGAACTCAAAGCGCCGACCCCCTATGGAGATCGGCGCACTTGATTATGGAGCTAAGCGGATTCGAACCGCTGACCCCCTCAATGCCATTGAGGTGCTCTACCAACTGAGCTATAGCCCCATGTCACTCAACAGGAGCGAAATCTATTATGGCTTCATTTTTTGGGATTGTCAACCCCTCCCGGAAATTTTTTTGAAGTGAGCGGTCAGCCTCTCTTAATTACAGGGCATCTGATTGAGATAGCCTACATAATGGCTCATCAGAAAATAAACGGTCATCATGGCCGCAGCGGCGGCGGCCACGAGGGTTCCCGCTAACATTAAGGAAAATTCCTGGTGTTCGACGGCTTCTTGCATCAAGTGGAGTGACCAGGCAACCAGGCAAACCACGATGAACAGGATGACGATCATGAGTTTGCTGCGATCGTTGTTCATTTACTTTGCATATCTTAACACAAGAGTTTGAGGAAGGTTGGCGGGCTGACCATGATGGTTCGGGGATCAATGTCTCTCCCAATGAGGGTTTGCCGCCTTAGTCCTGACTTAATTGACGGACTGGCACCTGGTGAGATTCTAAATATTTCTTAATCTCAGCCACACTCAACTGGCCGTAATGCAGCAGGGAGGCTAGGAGAGCAGCTTCCGCCTTGCCCTCAGAGAAGGCTTCATAGATATGTTGGCAGTTTCCCGCGCCTCCAGAAGCAATGACGGGAATTTCCACGAGATCAGCAATGGTTCGGGTTAATTCCAGGTCATAGCCCGCCTGAGTACCATCGGCATCCATACTGGTGACGAGGAGTTCGCCGGCCCCTCGTTGCGTGACCTCTTCGGCCCAGGCGATCGCATCGAGGCCCGTATTTTCCCGTCCACCGCGCACATAAACATCCCAGCCGGGATTGCTGGGATCCTCACGGCGACGGGCATCGATCGCCACCACGATACATTGATTGCCGAAGCGATCGCTGGCCCGGTTAAGCAACTCCGGGTCCCGAACCGCCGCTGAGTTGATACTCACCTTATCGGCCCCGGCTCTTAACAATTTTTTAATTCCGTCTAAGGATTGAACCCCGCCGCCAACGGTGAGGGGAATAAACACCTGTTCAGCGGTGCGATAGACCACATCGAGGATAATATCCCGTTCCTCGTGGGTGGCGGTGATATCGAGAAAGACCAACTCATCGGCCCCCGCCTGGTTATAGGCCTGAGCCAACTCGACGGGATCGCCCGCATCCTGGAGATCGACAAAATTCACACCCTTGACGACTCGCCCCGCTTTGACATCGAGACAGGGGAGAATCCGTTTTGCTAAGACCATCGTTGTTTAAAAAATAGTTGTTAATTATTGTGACTAGCTATTGACAAGACTGAGGCGGTCTAGTAAAGCATCCGACATCTCAAAATTCGAGGTGACCGTTTGCACATCATCGAGATCTTCGAGAGCATCCATCATTTTAAGCAGCGATCGCCCCTGCTCCTCATCCGTCACCTCTAAACTATTGCCCGGACACCAACGCAACTCCGCTTGTTTGACGTTAAACCCAGCCGCTTCGAGATGGTTACTGACTTGTTCGAGATCCTCGATGGCCGTGTAGACTTCCGCACCGGGGACATCCTCATCAATCTCTAGGAGTTGATAACTCTCGGCTTCCGCTTCTAACGAGGCTTCGAGTAACTGGTCTTCGTCCATCTCCCCTTCGAGTATAATCACCCCCTTATGAGCAAACATCCAACTGACACAGCCCGTTTCCCCGAGATTTCCGCCATTTTTGCTAAACGCGACCCGAATATCGGCCGCCGTGCGGTTGCGGTTATCCGTTAAGGCCTCAATCAAGACCGCGACACCACCGGGGCCATAGCCCTCATAGCGGATGGCCTCATAGTCATCTTCCCCGCCGAGATTACCGGCTCCCTTGGCGATCGCGCGATCGATATTATCATTGGGAATCCCCGCCGCCTTGGCTTTAGCGACGGCATTACGCAGTTGAAAATTGGCTTCAGGATCCGGGAGTCCCTGACGAGCGGCCACAATAATCTCCCGAGAAATCTGCGTAAAGACTTTGCTTTTAGCCGCATCCACACGGGCTTTATGTCGTTTGATATTGGCCCATTTACTATGTCCAGCCATAATGATCGAACGTTACCTTGCCATCAATTGGAGTTAATAAAAGAGTAACAGCCGTAGGACATAGGCGAGAACCGCCGCCGCACAGGCGATCGCCAACTGGCCCGGTAAGGGATGCCAAGAATACTGCAACGCCAACTGGCCCAACTCCCCCGACGTCCATTGACTCAGCAATAAATAGAGCAATCCCACCGTATGCACGGCGACCAAACCTAACAGACAGCTTAGGGCCAACAGTTCCAGACGGCGACGTCGTTGAAACGCCAACCAACCACAAAGCCAGGCCCCCGGAATGAAGCCGAGGAGATAGCCAAAGGAGGGATGGGCCAGATAGCTCAACCCTCCTCCTTGAGTAAAGACGGGAAACCAGGGGCTTAAGCCTAAGCTGAGATAGGCAATTTGAGACAAGGCCCCAGCATTTTTGCCCCCGAGACACCCCACCAGTAACACGGCTCCCACCTGGTAGGTGACCCCGAGGGAGATCGTGGAACTGGCGCGATCGCCCCAACTGGCGAAGGGATTGGCAACGGAAGCTTCCACCATCGTACCGAGGATGGTGAGAAACAAGCCGATCACGGCCCAGAGTGCCTCAAGAGGTTTATTCAAAGGATCTCGAAGTTAGGACTGCGTCTTATCATCGGACTCAGCATCTGAGCTGTCGGTTTTTAGATCTGGAATAATACCCGGTCGTTCAGCATCCTCCCAGCCGGGGGGACGTTTCGAGTTATACCAGGCCAGCGAACCCCCAATCACAGCGGCAATAAATCCGACCACATACACCAGGGTAAACAAAGACAATCCCGATGATCCAGTTGCACCGGCCACATCCATGAAAATGACACTATTCATAAGCCATTTTGCTCCCAAAACTTAGAGAATCACTGCGTTGGTGGAGTTACGCCCCGACCCACAGCAGCGTTAAGGATCAATCGTATCAACATTTTCACCCTCAAAGGTTTCTAAGGCCTCGGGCAACACAATCTCTTTTTTACTCGGGAGAACCGGGTTAGGTTCTGAACCCGAGGGGGACGATTGCTGTTCCTGAACCGGGTTTGACGGGGCCGGATCGAGTCCATAGCGACGGCGGAAATATTCCACCGTTCCATATTCTAGGGCGCGATCGCGAGTTTCGGCCTCTTGCGACTCCTGGGAGGCCCTGGACCCTGAGCGGCTTGGCAGTCCCAAGGGGCGATCGCCCCAGGTGAGTTGCCAATCGTCTCCCGACTCGCGAGGTTCTGGAGTCGGGGGAGTTTCGGGTTCCTCAGGTTTAGGTTTCAGGCTAATCGTCCGCAAAGCTAAATTGGGCAAACTGGGGAACTCCGCCACGGCCATATCCCGTAAGGCTTGCGCCGCGAACCGCCGCCAAACCCGGGCCGCCGTGCCACTACTGCCATAGGTGGGGGTGTTATTATCGTTGCCGAGCCAAACTCCCACCGTTAACTGAGGCACATAGCCAATAAACCAGAGATCGCGGGAATTGTCCGAGGTTCCGGTTTTCCCGGCCACGGGGCGATCAATTTGAGCCGGCCGACCCGTTCCCGACTCCACCACTTGGCGCAACATAGAAGTCATAATCGCCGCACTATCGGGGTCGATCGCCTGTTGGGGACGAATGTCCTGTTGGGCATCAAACAGCACCGTTCCATCGGCGGCCAGGATGCGACGAATGCCCCGGCTGGGGTAATGTTGTCCCTGATTGGCCAGGGTTCCATAGGCCCCGGTCATCTCCAATAAGGTCACTTCAAAGGCTCCCAACGCCAAGGGATAGACCTCCCCCAACTCCGACTCAATTCCCATCTTGCGGGCGACATCTAGGGTGGGTTCAAAGCCGATATCGGCCAGGAGTTTCACGGCGACGACGTTGATGGATTGGGCTAAGGCGTTTTGTAGGGTCACTTTGCCCGCATAGCCGCCGCCGTAGTTTTGGGGTTGATAGCCGGCAATACTATAGGGAACATCATCATAGACATCACGGGGAGACAGGCCAGCGGCGATCGCCGTAGCGTAGATAATGCCCTTAAAGGTGGACCCCGGCTGACGCAGGGCCTGGGTAGCCCGGTTAAACTGACTCTGTTCAAAGCCAGTTCCGCCAACGAGAGCGCGAATTTCCCCATTGCGAGGATCGATCGCCACTAAGGCTGCTTCCGTAAAACCTTCTTGCCAGCCATATTGGGCCACTCCTTGGCGGACAACCTCTTGGGCCAGTTCTTGTAATTGAGGATCGAGGCTGGTTTCCACGGTTAACCCCCCTCTTTCGATTTCCTCATCACTGACGTAATTGGGGAGTTCTTGCTGAATATAACTGGTGAAATAGGGGAGTCGGACTTCGAGGCGTTTGGGAAGTCGTAGATTGAGGTCGAGGGGTTGAGCGATGGCTTGGTTGGCCTGGCTTTCACTGATATAGCCTACCTCCGCCATCCGTCGCAAAACCGTATTACGCCGTTGTTGAGCCAACTCGGGGGAGGTTTGGGGGGAATAGTCACTGGGAGCGGCGGGAAGTCCGGCCAGCAAGGCCATTTCCGGCAAGGTGAGTTCCTGGGGAGATTTAGCGAAATAGACCCAAGCCGCATCGGTTACGCCATAGGCCCCGGACCCGAGATAGACCAGATTGAGATATTTCTGGAGAATTTCCTCTTTGCTGGTGCTGCGCTCGATTTCTTGGGCCAGACGAGCTTCTCGCAGTTTCCGTTCTAGGGTCACTTCCTGAGTCAGAAACACCATGCGGGCCAACTGTTGGGTGAGGGTGCTTCCCCCTTCGAGCCAGGCCCGAGCGCGCCAGTTGGTCATGGCCGCACGGGCGATCGCATGATAGTCTATGCCGTCATGGTCATAGAACCGATGGTCTTCGGCAGCCAGGAAGGCTTCGATTAATTGGGGTGGGGTGTCGGCGAGTTCTAAGCTTTCGTGGGTGACATCGCCGATTTGTTGCAAGATGCTGCCATCAGCGGCTTTGATGGTAATCGTACCGCTGCGAGCATAGGTGAGGAGTTCACTGGGATCGGGGAGGCTATTGTCGATGGCGGCGAGTTCCCGTCGCGCCCAAGCCATCCCCCCCAGGGTCAGTCCCCCGAGGGCAAAGACTGACCAAAAGAGACTCCAGAGTTTGAGCCAGGGGTTGGATGGGGGGCGATCCCAGTGCATAATTTTGTGGTCCTTAAAGGGTCTTATAGTCCTGAATGACCAATGGCGAGGCCGGTGACCAACATTCCCAAGACGAGGAAAGGTTGGGCGCTGGCTTGGTATTTGACATCGTTTTCCAGGGGATCTCGCAGGAAGTACATATCCTGAAAGGTGATTTGGGGGATAATCAGCAGAATCAACAGCACGGCGTAGGCGTTTTGTTGAATGCTCATCAGATAGGCGGCGATTCCGGCTTGGAAGACATCAATGGAGAGGACGCAAATCCAAGCGGCGGTTCCGACGCCAAACATGACCGGGAGGGATTTGAGACCGAGTTGGCGATCGCCCTCGACGCTTTTAAAGTCGTTGACAATGGCGATTCCCAGGCCGGCGAGGCTATAGAACATCGTCAGGAAGACAATAGTTAGATTGAGGTCGCCAAATAGGGCGTGGCCGGCGCACCAAGGGAGGGTGATGTAGCTGGCCCCCAGGGCGTAGTTGCCCAGCCAGCCGTTTTGTTTGAGTTTCAGGGGTGGGGCGGAGTAGATATAGGCGAGAAAGGCCCCGACGACGGCGATGGTGGTGATGGTGGGGAACTCGTTTTGCGCCCAGATATCTAAGCCATAGGCGAGAATCCAGCCGCCAATGAGTAGGATGAAGACTTGGGTTTTGACTTGGGGGATGGAGATGGCCCCGGAGGGGATGGGGCGATAGGGTTCGTTAATCGCGTCGATTTCGCGATCGTAGTAGTCGTTGATGGTTTGAGTGTATCCGGTCATCAGAGGCCCTGAGAGCAGCATACAGGCGGCGGCCATGAGAACATTTTCTAGGGTCCAGGTGTAGGATCCGGATGAGGCGGCCCCACAGACAACGCCCCAAATGAGGGGAATCCAGGTGATGGGCTTCATCAGTTGTAGGCGAATTTTCCAAACGTTGGTTTCGCCGGATTGGGCGCCCTTCATGCCCATGAGTTGACGCGCTTTGGACCCTTTGACTTCGGGTTTCGGGGCGTCGCTATTGGCTGGAGATGGGGTTTGTGGGTTAGACATAGTTGAGAATTTGGCGTTGAAAATCTGTTGGATCAGTGAAACCGATGTGGGGTTGTGGTTGGGCGTTGGATCGAATGCAAATCCTGTCTAGTGTAATATGGGCGATCGCCGAGTGGGTCCGTCAAGGGTCTCAAGGCGGAGGCAAGATCCCGGTTTCTGTTAGAGTACAGTCTTTTGAATGGTGCAATCGTCATGGTGCGACCGACTGCGATCGATCTATTTGCTGGGGCGGGAGGGATGAGTCTGGGGTTTGAGCAGGCGGGGTTTGATGTGGTGGCTGCGCTGGAAGTGGACCCGATTCATTGTGCGGTTCATGAGTACAATTTCCCCGATTGCCCAGTTATTTGTGCCAATGTTAGCGAGATTTCTGGGGCTGAGATTTTAAGACGCGCTGGGGTGACGGAGGTGGATGTGCTGTTTGGGGGACCTCCGTGTCAGGGCTTTTCTTTGATGGGAAAACGATTGTTGGATGACCCCCGGAATGCTTTGGTGTCTGATTTTATCCGTCTGGTGGGGGAGATTCAGCCACGCTATGTGGTGATGGAGAATGTGAAGGGGATGGCCACGGGGAAACAGCGTCAGGTGCTGTCGGAGGCGATCGCGGCGTTGGGGGCGATCGGCTATGAGGTGGTGGACCCGCCCCAGGTGCTGAATGCGGCTCATTATGGGGTTCCGCAATATCGGGAGCGTCTGTTTCTGTTGGCCTACCGTCAGGGGGAAACGCCGCCCCACTATCCGCTCCCAACCACCCATCCGGCGGGGAAAACACGGCTTAAGGGGGAGTTGGCGCGGTTGCCCGCTTCGGCGACGGTGGCGGAGGCGTTACAGGATTTACCCAAAATTGAGCAGTATGAGGCGTTATGGCGGCAAGACTGCGTTGAGGCGAATTTTGGGGTTCCGAGCCAGTATGGGTCTATTTTGCGGGGCTTGGCGGTGGATTTAGGGGACTATGGGTATCCTCGTCCTGTGATGGAGAATTGGCTGAGTAATAGTGGGCGATCGCACCATCGGGACACCTCCATTGAGCGATTTCGCAATACGAAGCCAGGGGAGAGGGAGCCGGTGAGTCGCTTTTTGCGCCTACATCCCCAGGGGGTTTGTAATACCCTACGGGCGGGAACTCCCAGCAGTCGGGGCGCGTTCACCTCACCCCGGCCCATTCATCCACAGCTTCCCCGCTGTATCACGGTGCGGGAGGCGGCGCGATTGCACAGTTATCCCGACTGGTTCCGCTTCCATGTCACCAAATGGCACGGGTTTCGGCAAATTGGCAATTCGGTTCCCCCTTGGTTGGCGCGGGCTGTGGCGTCCTCAGTGCGGGAGTCGTTGGGGGGAGCGGTTGAGCGTCCTCAGGGTGAATGTCGATTAGGGGATGCGGGGCTGTTGTCCCTGACGATGACTCAGGCGGCGGCGCGGTATGGGGTGGCAGCCGATGCGATCGCCCCTCGGCGGCGGCTGG
>SMDP01000289.1 GCA_012911965.1 Geitlerinema sp. P-1104 | reverse complement strand
ATTTCTCAATTAGGGGGTGCGACGGTTGGCTATTGGCCGACGGATGGCTATGAGTTTGAGGAGTCGAAGGCGGTGCGCGATGGTAAGTTTGTTGGCTTGGCCCTCGATGAGGATAATCAGTCGGAGATGACGGAAGAGCGGGTTCAGGCTTGGACGAGTCAGTTGAAAAGTGCGTTTGGACTGTAAAGGTTAAGGCGGACGGTTCGTTTTTAATACCATGTTTCATGCCTTCGTACCATAGATGTCTGTAGGGGCGAACCCTTGTGGTCGCCCTCTTCGGTATGTATGTCTGGCAAGGATTTCAAAAAATGGTGTAATCCCCGGTTTTTGGATAGATGCGATTTACAGAAGTCGGGGATTTGGTTTGGCTGAGGGATGGCTGGGTTAGTCAGTGGGGGAAGTTTCGGGTGGGGGGATGTTGCAGAGAGCGCGATCGCCCTCGGTGATGTTAGGATTAGAGACGAGGTAGGATCGCAACCCGTCACAGGCGCGATGGATTAACTCCTCTAGGGTGTCCACGTTCCAGATTTTTAGCGTTCCGTCTAATGAGGCAGAGGCTAATGTTGCCTGATTTTGATTAAACGCGACAGTGCTGGTTTGTCGTGAATAGGGTTCAAAAGACTGGCGTTCTTGTCCTGTAGGCACATCCCATAAGCTGACGGTTCCGTTGTCTAAAGAAAGTGCTAGCTGAGTGCCGTCAGGAGTCAACTTGGCTTGATAGACAGAACCTGAATGAACCTCAAAGCTATAGGATTTTGTTTCTGTTAAAACATCCCACAATTTCACCTTACCCTCGTTTGAGGCAAGTATTAACTGAGTGCCATCGGCGTTAAACTCTACACTTGTCGTCCCATCAATATCAATCGGGAAAGACCGGACTAGCTCTCGTTTGGTTAAATCCCAAAGCTTGACAATTCCACTTGCTGAGACAGAGACAACTTTCGTGCCATTATCCTTGAACGCGACAGCTTTAACGACATGACTATGGTCATCAAAGGAGTGCTGTAATTGACCCGTGGGAACATCCCAAAGCTTCACGGTTCTATCTACCGAGGCGGACACTACCTGGGTTCCCTGGTCATTAAACTTGGCACTAAAAACTAGACTTGAATGACCCTCCAAGGAGTGAAGGGGTTCTCCAGTTGCCACATCCCATAGCCTGACGCTTCCATCCCGGGCCGCAGTCACCACCTGAGTTCCCTGGTTGTTAAACTCCGTACTCCAGACGGCAGCCTGATGGCCCTCAAAAGAGTGGAGGAGTTCTCCAGTTGCTACATCCCATAGCCTGACGCTTCCATCCTGGGCCGCAGTCACCACCTGTGTTCCCTCGCCATTGACTTCGGTTTTAATCACTGAATCTGAATGGGCCTCTAGTTTATATTATATTGTAATGGGTTCTGAAGATGAAGTGCTGCTAAAATCTGATTTAGACTAGCAATGGGTTTGACTGTTGGATACTGCTGTTGGGAGGATGTGGTGAATTTGAGTTCTTGAGCAGTTTGGGTTGCGGTTCGAAGTGCTTCTAACTCATCTTCTTGCTCTAATTGTTTCAAAGCTAAGCGACTGTTCTTTTCTAATAGGGTCACGAGCCGTGCTGTTTTTAACGCTTGATAAACTCGACTAGCAGCTATGGGTAGGGAAACAATTGTGATGACCGCTACCGTAATCCCAACAGATCTTCGGTTCATTTTCATTTCATCTACTAAATTTTTTGGGGGATGACTGGGTTAGTCAGTGGGGGGAGTTTCGGGTGGGGGGATGTTGCAGAGAGCTTGGTCGGCCTCGGTGACGTTAGGATTAGAGGTGAGGTAGGGTCGCAACCAGTCACAGGCGCGATTGAGGAGTTCATCTAAGGTTTCTACTTTCCAAATTTTGATGGTTCCGTCCTCTGAAGCCGAGACCACCTGAGTTCCATCTCGATTAAACTTGGCTCTAATAACTGGACTGGAATGAGCCTCAAAAGAATGGAGGAGTTCCCCAGTGCTGACATCCCACAGCTTCACCGTTCCGTCATCTGAAGCCGAGACCACCTTCGTGCCATCCCCATTAAACTCCGTACTCCTGACCCCATCCGAATGAGCCTCAAGGGAATGGAGGAGTTCCCCAGTGCTGACATCCCACAGCTTCACCGTTCCGTCATCTGAAGCCGAGACCACCTTCGTGCCATCCCCATTAAACTCCGTACTCCTGACCCCATCCGAATGAGCCTCAAGGGAGTGGAGGAGTTCCCCAGTCGTCACATCCCACAGCTTCACGGTTCCGTCTGATGAAGCCGAGACCAGCCTCGTGCCATCCCCATCCCCATTAAACTCCGTACTTCTGACCTCACTCGAATGAGCCTCAAGGGAGTGGAGGAGTTCCCCAGTCGTCACATCCCACAGCTTCATCGTTCCGTCCCATGACACCGAGACCACCATCGTGCCATCCCCATTAAACTCCGTACTCCTGACCCCATCCGAATGGTCCTCAAGGGAGTGGAGGAGTTCCCCAGTCGTTACATCCCACAGCTTCATCGTTCCGTCCCGAGAAGCCGAGACCACCTTTGTGCCATCTACATTAAAATTGGCACCCCCAACCGAATCCCCAGGAGCCTCAAGGGAGTGAAGGAGTTCCCCAGTCGTCACATCCCACAGCTTCATCGTTCCGTCCCGAGAAGCCGAGACCACCTTTGTGCCATCTACATTAAAATTGGCACCCCCAACCCAACTCGAATGGGCCTCAAGGGAGTGGAGAAGTTCCCCACGGCTGAAATTCCACAGCTTCACGGTTCCGTCGTCTGAAGCCGAGACTACCTTCGTCCCATCCACATTAAACTCCGCATTCCATACAGTATGCGGAGCAGCTTCAAGGGAGTGGAGGAGTTCCCCAGTGGTCACATCCCACAGCTTCATCGTTCCGTCTGATGAAGCTGAGACCACCTGAGTGCCATCTGCATTAAAATTGACACTCCTGACCTCACTCGAATGGGCCTTAAGGGAGTGGAGGATTTCCCCGGTTGCAACATCCCATAGCTTCACCGTTCCGTCCCATGAAGCCGAGACCACCTGAGTGCTATCCCCATTAAACTCAACACTCCAGACCTTACTCGAATGAGCCTCAAGGGAGTGGAGGAGTTCCCCAGTTGCAACATCCCATAGCTTCACCATTCCGCCCCGAGAAGCTGAGACCACCTTTGTGCCATTACCATTAAACTTTGCACTCGTGAGCCGATGGAAATTAGCTCGGTCAGCTTGAAAGGACTGGAGAAGTTCACCAGTTGCAACATCCCACAGCTTCACGGTTCCGTCTGCTGACGCGGAGACCACCTCTGTGCCATCCCCATTAAACTCTGCACTCTCGACCGGACGCGAATGAGCCTCAAGGGAGTGGAGGCGTTCCCCAGTTGCAACATCCCACAACTTCACCGTTCCGTCATTTGAAGCCGAGACCACCTTTGTGCCATCCCCATTAAACTCCGCACTCCAGACCGTATTAAAATTCCTCATCCTGACCGTATCAGCTTTGTAATCGGCCTCAAACCCAAAAGAGTGGAGTTCTTCGCCACTTCTAACATCCCACAGCTTCACGGTTCCGTCTGCTGACGCGGAGACTACCTTTGTGCCATCCTCATTAAACTCCGCACTCCAGACCTTATCCGAATGAGACTCAAAAGAGTGGAGGAGTTTCCCAGTTGTGATATCCCACAACTTCACCGTTCCGTCCCATGAAGCCGAGACCACCTTTGTGCCATCCCCATTAAACTCCGCACTCCAGACCGAACTTGAATGAGCCTGCAATGTGTTGCGAAGACGGATATCTTGTAGGACTCCACTAAGACTTTCAATCGGTTGCACCGTCCGATAGTTCTGGTCAGAAGGAGTTATCTGCTGCAACTCCCGAGCCGTTCGCGTTGCCGTTAATAGCGCCTCTAACTCATCATTACGCTCAAACTGTTGCAACGCCAACCGACTATCGCGTTCCAATCGCGTAATCAACCGTGCCGTGTTCAACTCCCGATTTCCCAAAACCACAGCACCGAACGACACCGCTATAACGATGACCCCAACCGCACTCAGCCAACGAGTCCGCCGCTTCACCTGAGTTTGCTGCTGTTCCAACTCCTCTAGGGTTCGCTCCGCCACTAACCGTTGACGCCGTTCCTCCTGCAAACTGGCGATTAACTCC
>SMDP01000288.1 GCA_012911965.1 Geitlerinema sp. P-1104 | reverse complement strand
CCAGCCCCCAATGAGTCCGATGAAGGGGAGTAAGATGCCAATAATTCCAGCCAACCGTAGCCAGATGCGAATCAGTTTTCTGCCCTGGCTACTGTAGTTCAAGGTCGTCGTGAGAGGTAAGGCCCCAGCTTGGATCAGTTGAGCCGCCAGGAGTATCAATCCTGTTGCGAGAATGATAGCGGCGATCGTGGTTTTGCGCTGAAGCAAGTTCATAACCCATTATCGATACAAATACAGGACAGACAATTACCGAATAGAGAACCCTGGCGTGAGGCGTTGCGACAGGTGCAGGTGCGGTTGCAGGACAAAAACCACCTTGAGTCTATCCCTATGATTGCGCGTCGTTCCTATTTTCCGGGCAATGGACTCCCATACGAGATTTTGTGGGCAAGTGAATAGGCTCGGAGGCTCCAGAAATACATTTGATCAGTATAAACTTGTAGGGAGCATCAGGGAGTCATGGCTGGTTACCGGAGAAACTCCCATCACATCCAGGAGGCTTCTACCCATGCACGTATCGCGATATCTGCTGGCGTTGGGACTATTGACCACATTGGGTTTAGGCTTACCAAGAGTCTGCTCCGCTTTAGCCGAGGAACCTCATCGAGTTGTTCAGTCATCGGTCAATAGGGACTTTGAACCCATTGAAATCAGAGGGCAATTAGATGAAACCAGCAATGTTACTGATGATGGCAGATATTTTAATATCTATCGCTTTGAAGGAACGGAGGGGCAACCGCTCGTCATTGATTTAATCAGTGATAACTTCGATGCTGCCTTATCATTGATGCTCGCTAGTTTTGAGGTGGGGTTAATTACCCAGGACAGTTATGGAGGCGAGAACACCAACGCTCAGATTGTCGTGGTCTTGCCCAGGAACGGTTTGTATCAAATCGTAACTACTTCAGCACAAGTCCCAGAAACTGGGAGTTATCAACTCACCTTACGACTGGCAACCTCATTAGACATTGAACGATGGGAGTTCTTAGAAGAAGCCAATCGTCTCAATCACCAGGCTATGCAACTGCATCAACAGGGTCGTTACAACGAAGCCCTCCCCTTAGCACGACAGGCACTAGATATCTGTGAAACTGCTCTGGGACCGACTCATCTCTATGTCGCCGCCAGCCTCAATAATTTAGCTGCACTCTACCTAGACCTGGGAAACTACAGTGAGGCTGAACTCCTTTACCTCCGTTCCTTAGACATCAGAGAAATCACCCTGGGACCGACTCATCTCCATGTCGCCCAAAGCCTCAATAACTTGGCTGAACTGCACCGTGATCAGGGAAACTATTGGACTGCTGAGCCTCTCTTATACCGTTCCTTTGAAATTTACAACAACGCTCTGGAACCGACTCATTTCTATATCGCCCAAAGCCTCAATAACTTGGCTGAATTGTACCGTAATCAAGGAAAATTTAGTGAGGCTGAACTCCTATACCTCCAGGCTCTTGAGATTTTAGAAACTACCCTAGGAGAGACTCACACTTTTGTCGCCTACAGCCTCAATAATTTGGCATTACTTTACCAAAATCAGGGTCAGTATAGTGACTCTGAATCTTTATACTTACGTGCTCTTAATATTTTAGAAACCTATCTGGGAAAAACTCATCCTCATGTCGCCCAAAGCCTCAATAATTTAGCTGCGCTCTACCAAGATCAGGGCCAGTATGGTAACTCTGAATCTTTATACTTACGTGCTCTTAATATTTTAGAAACCCATCTGGGAGAAACCCATCCTCATGTCGCCCAAAGCCTCAATAATTTAGCTGAACTTTATAGCTTACAAGGAAACTATAGAGCTTCTGAAGCTCTCCTGCTGCGTGCCCTAGATATCCGAGAAACCCGTCTAGGGGAGACTCACCCTGATGTCGCTACCAGCCTCAGTAACTTGGCGAATCTCTACCATAAACAGGGAAATCATGGTTCCGCTGAAGACCTTTATCGACGTGCCCTAGATATCCGAGAAACCCGCCTAGGAAAGACTCACCCTCATGTAGCCAACAGTCTCCATAACTTGGCAACTCTCTACCACGCCCAGGGTAATTATAGGGCTTCTGAAGCTCTCCTACTGCGTGCTCTAGATATCCGAGAAGCCGCCCTGGGAGAGTCTCACCCCTCTGTCGCCAGCAGCCTCAATAATTTAGCTGCGCTCTACCATGACCAGGGCAACTATAACGTCGCCGAACCTCTCTTGCATCGTTCCCTAGAAATCCGAGAAACCACCTTAGGAGAATCTCACCCTGATGTCGCTACCAGCCTCAATAACTTAGCGAATCTCTATCATGAACAGGGAAACTATGGTCCCGCTGAAGCTCTTCATCAACGTGCCCTGGAAATCCGAGAAATCGCCTTGGGAGAGTCTCACCCCGATGTCGCCCAAAGTCTCAATAATTTGGCATTACTCTATCATGACCAAGAAAACTATAGCGGGGCTGAACTCCTTTTCCTGCGTACCCTAGATATTTGGGGTACTACCCTCGGAGAAACTCATCCTGATTTAGCTATCACCCTCAATAATTTAGCATTCCTTTACCATGATCAAGGAAACTATAGTGCGGCGGAACCCCTTTACCTCCGTGGTCTAAATATCTTAGAAACTTCCCTAGGAGAAACTCATAACCTTGTTGGCAAAAGTCTCAATAATTTGGCATTACTCTACCAAGTGCAAGGCAATACATCTGAAAGCCTCCATTTTCTGCAACGTGGTCTGGAAATTGAAGAAACGAACCTAACCCAGAATCTCGCCATCGGTTCAGAAGCCCGTAAACAAGCCTATCTTGCTACCCTAACCGGCACAACTCATCGAACTCTCTCCCTCCATCTTCAAGATGCCCCCAACCATCCTCAAGCAGCACGTCTGGCTCTAACCACTGTCCTACGCCGCAAAGGACGCATCCTCGATGCCGTGACCGAGACACAACAACTACTACGAGACAATCTCAGCCCCGAACTGACTCCCCTTCTGGACGAGTATACCAACGCCCAAACTCAACTGGCGAATCGTCTCTATGCCGGTTTGGGTGACCAAGACCCTGATATTTATCGCACCGAGATAGACACCCTCCGTCAACGGGTGGAACAGTTAGAAAATGACTTATCTCGTCGCAGTGCTGAGTTCCGAGTGGCAACGGAACCCGTTGAAATCGAGGTAGTTCAGGCATTGATTCCGAATGATGCGACGTTGGTCGAACTGGTGCAATATTTTCCCTTTGACTCTACCTCCTTCAACTGGGGAACGCCCCGCTACGCCGCCTATATCCTCCACGCCTCCGGTGCCCCCCAGTGGGTGGACTTAGGAGATGCCAACACTATCGACCATGCCGCCTTTGCCTTCCTCAACGCCACTCGCGTTCCCAACTCCGAGCAACGAGTCCAAACTACTGGACGACAACTCGATGAGTTGCTGATGGCTCCCATTCGTCCTCTACTCGGAGATGCCACCCATCTACTCCTGTCTCCTGATGGTCAACTCAACTTGATTCCCTTTGCGGCATTGGTGGATGAGGAAAATCGTTATTTGGTGGAATCCTATCAGTTGACCCATTTAACCACTGGACGGGACTTGTTACGACTGCAATATCCCCGTCCCAGTCGTCAACCACCCGTGTTGTTTGCCAATCCTAATTATGATGATGCTGATACTTCTGCGGTGATGCAGGTGGCACAAGCCAGTCGGGGAGAGTCTCAACGGTCAATGGAAATAGAGGATTTACAGTTTGGAGAACTGCCAGGGACTCAGCGGGAGGTGGAGGCCATTGCTCCCCTGCTGGACAATCCCATTATTCTCACCGAGGCGGAGGCGACGGAAAATGCGCTCAAACAGGTTCAGGCTCCCAGTATTCTCCATTTAGCGACTCATGGTTTCTTTCTCCAGGATGTGGAGTTTGTACCCCCTCAGCCGATGACGGATTTCACTCGGGGGGACATTGAGTTAGTGACAGCGGGAGGGTCGGGGAGTTTTGCTGCGCCTCCCAGTGACCGTCCTACCAGTCGTGAGAATCCTCTGCTGCGCTCAGGTCTGGCATTTGCTGGGTTTAATACCCGAGACAGTGAGGGGGAGGATGGAGTGTTGACGGCTCTGGAAGTGGTGGGGTTGGATTTGCGGGGGACTCGTTTGGTGGTGATGAGTGCTTGTGAGACGGGAGTGGGGGATGTGGCTAATGGTGAGGGGGTTTATGGCTTGCGGCGAGC
>SMDP01000287.1 GCA_012911965.1 Geitlerinema sp. P-1104 | reverse complement strand
TACACCTGGATTTATAAGAGTTTTCCCAGCTTAGATCCCCAAGAGATTTTAGAGCATACCAATCATGACCTCTTCTCAGCCCAAGATGCGAAGGCCTGGGAGGCGATTGAGCGGCACGTCCTAGAACAGCAGCAGGGAAGCCGCCAAGACATTCCCTTGACCTTAAACGGTATCTTTCACTATTACGATCTGACCCTAGAACCCTTACTCGATGACAGTGGCGCTATCCTCGGATTAGTGGGAACCGCCCTAGACATCACCCAGAGTTATCTCAATCAACAAGCCTTGACCACTCTCAACCACGAACTTGAAAGTATTGTTGAAGAGCGAACCGCTGAGGTACAACGGAGTAATGCCGAGTTATTGCAATCCCTGTCAGCCGCGCGGGAACTCAACGACCTCAAATCCCGATTTATTACCCTAACCTCCCACGAATTTCGTACCCCCCTCACCACCATTCTCGGCTCCACGGAACTGCTCAAGCATTATGGTGAAAATTGGACGCAGGACAAACGAGAGCGGTATCTCGATCGCATCCATGACACCGTTGATCACATGACACGCTTGCTCAATGATGTCCTAACCGTCGGTCAAGCCGAAGCCGGACAACTGGCCTTTTCCCCCAGCCTCGTCAATATCCTGGAACTCTTGCAAGATTTGATTGACCAGCTCCTCGCGCGACCCTATCACGGACGGGCGATCGCCTTGAACCATGACCTAGACTCTCCCGAGATCTACATCGATAAGACCCTAGTCTCACAAATCATCTCGAATTTGCTCTCCAATGCCCTCAAATACTCAGCGGCGGAGTCCACAGTCACCCTGGATGTGACAACCGAGGAGACACAGCTAATTGTTCAGGTGCAGGATCAGGGAATTGGCATTCCCGAAGCCGATAGAGATCAGGTCTTTACCTCATTCCATCGGGCTGAAAATGCCGCTAACATACAAGGGACGGGACTCGGTTTATCCATCGTCAAGAACGCTGTAACGCTTCATGGCGGGCAGGTTACGTTTGAGAGCCAAGAGGGTTCTGGTTCCACATTTACCGTCCGACTCCCCCTTACCCAACCAGTGGCTTATGACAACCATTCTCGTGATTGAAGATGAAACTCATGTCCGAGACATCCTCAGTGAGCTGTTAACCACTGAGAAGTTTGACGTGCTGACCGCTGACAATGGTCGTCTCGGCTACCAACTTGCCCAACGCCAACGCCCCGATTTGATTTTATGCGACATCATGATGCCGGAGTTGGATGGCTATGGGGTCTTGACCCAACTGAAAAAGAATCCCATCACCGATGAGATTCCCTTTATTTTCCTCTCCGCCAAAGCCGATCGCCTTGACTTCCGAGTGGGCATGGATTTAGGGGCAGATGATTATCTCACCAAGCCCTTTACCCGCGATGAACTCCTGACCGCCGTGCGGATGCGGCTGAAAAAGCAAGCGGTTCTCGCACGGCGACATCAGGAGCAACTGCTGCGCACCCAAAGCCATTATCAACAGCAACTTGAGCAGGCTAAAGAGCGTTTAAATCAGGTATTGAGTCAGGATCAGCTAACGGGGTTACTCAATCAACTGAGGCTGCGACAGGAGTTTGAGCGGTTTCTTAAACGACTCCAGCCCCTGGATGCCTCTAGCTTGGTTCCCTTAGTCTGTGTAGGGGTGGAGCGGTTGCGGGAGATTAACGCTGAATTAGGCTATAGCAGCGGAGATCACTGTCTACAAGTTCTCGCACAGCGGCTGCAAGGATTCTTTACTCAGAACTCGCCCCTGATGGCCCGTCTCAATGGCAATGAATTTGTGCTGGTTCTGACCCCAGTCAGTTCTCGTTATCAGGCTCAAGAGCAGGTTGAAGCCCTCTTTCATCACCTCAGTCAACCCATCTCGCTCAATCAGGGGGATATCGTACTACAACTGAACCTGGGAATTGCCTTCTATCCTCGGGATGCTCAGCAACTCGATCCCCTCTTGCACCATAGCCAACAGGCCCGAGAGAAGGCTCAGTCCTCGGGGGGAAGTGCCGTTGAGGTCTATAGTGGCGCCTTGCGGGGCGATCGCGGCGATCGCCTGGCTCTAGAGCAAGATCTCCGTCGTGCCTTAGAGACCCCCAACTCGGAATTGCTACTGGTGTATCAACCCCAAGTCCACCTCGACAGCGGTGAGATTTACGGGGTCGAAGCCCTGATGCGTTGGCATCATCCCCAGCGAGGCTCGATTCCCCCCAATCGTTTTATTCCCATCGCCGAGGAGAGTGATCTGATCATCCGCCTGGGGGAGTGGGTTTTAGAAACCGCCTGTCATCAGGCCCAACTCTGGGAAGCCCAGGGATTGCCTCCCCTCCGTGTCGCCGTCAATCTCTCCGCCCGACAATTTGAAGATCCCCAGTTTTACCAACGGCTCGTCCAGATTCTGCGTCGCTTTAACCGAAAACCCGGATCATTAGAGTTAGAACTCACAGAAACCTGTTTAGTCCGAGATCCTGATACCAGTGTTCGCATCCTGAATCAACTCAAAGCCTTAGGGGTCTCCATTGCGATCGATGACTTCGGCACTGGATTTTCCTCCCTGAGCTATTTGCAACGATTTCCCTTTGATATGCTCAAAATTGATCGTTGTTTCGTAGCGGGTATACACCATCACCGCAAAAATGCCATCATTACCGAGGCGGTCATCGAGATGGCCCATAAAATCGGCTTGATGGCGATCGCCGAAGGTATCGAAACCCCCGAGGAGCGAGCCTGTTTACAGCAACTCGGCTGCGATCAGGGACAGGGATATTTCTTCCACCGTCCCCTGCCAGCGATCGAGTTAAGTCAACTGCTGCGATCGAGGTAGCACTCCCACCGTGGATGCTTGAGGTAGCGGCCAGGTTACCTGTCTCGACTGGTCTCGACCATCCCGATTGTTCTAGTCCCCCGTTTTGCAATTGCGCAGATAAACCTTCTATGGCAACGATTCTAGTTATTGAAGATGAGCAAGATATTTGTGAAATTATTTCCGAAATCCTCTCAGAAGCCGACCATACCGTCTTCACGGCTTCCAATGGACGAATTGGCGTAGAACGCGCCCAGGAAACCGCCCCCGACCTAATTATCTGTGACATCATGATGCCGGAACTTGACGGCTATGGGGTGTTATCGTATCTGCGCAGTCAGGAGCGGTTCCAAACGGTCCCCTTTATCTTTCTCACGGCGAAAGCCGAAAAGCAGCAAGTGCGGGAGGGGATGAATTTAGGGGCCGATGATTACCTCTCTAAGCCCTTTACGATTAGTGAATTAATCGGGGCTGTCGAGGCGCGATTGCAAAAACAGCAACTTTGGGAGCAGTCCTCAAATCAGCGTCTCGGGGAACTGCGGCAGAATTTGACCCGTTCTCTCCCCCATGAGTTATTGACCCCCCTCAACGGCATTCTCGGCTATGCCACGTTCCTCTGTGAAGAGCATGAGGATATCGAGCCGGAGGACGTCTATGACATGGGGATGGGGATTCGCACCTCAGCGGAACGACTCTATCACTCAATTCAGAATTTTCTCCTCTACGCTCAATTGGAACTACTTAAGGACGATGTACAACGCAGTGGAGAGTTGTTTACCGGGCAATCTGAGCAACTGACGGGAACGGTGTCGGCCCGGATTCAGGCGATCGCGCAGCGTCACCATCGCGCTGAGGATTTAGCGATTTCCCTGCAAGATAGCCCAGTGGCGATGCCGGAAACCTGGTTGATTAAGGTGTTAGAGGAATTGGTCGATAATGCCTTCAAGTTTTCAGAGGCGGGAACCCCAGTGCAGGTCGAGTTGACAGCCAGTGGGGAGCAGGTGCAGGTGACGGTGAGCGATCGCGGTCGTGGCTTACAACCGGAGCAGATTAAGCAGTTGGGAGCCTATGAACAGTTCGATCGCAAACTCTATGAACAACAAGGCTCTGGCTTAGGCTTGGAGATTGTCCAACGCATTGTCACCTTGAATCAGGGAACTCTAACCCTTGAGAGTCAGCCGGGGGAACTCACCCAAGTGCGGCTAACCCTGCCCACTCAGCTTTCGGCGGCGGTGTAGTTGGGGCAAAATCCCCGGTAGAATACACAAGTTGTAACTCGAAAGGAATCTAACATTGTGGCGCGTCTAGCACTGCTGAGCGTATCCGATAAAACCGGACTTGTGGACTTGGGGCGATCGCTCGTCGAGGAATTTCAATTTGACATTATCAGTAGCGGTGGGACCGCCAAGGTCTTAAACGAGGCGGGAATCCCAGTCACCAAAGTCTCGGATTACACCGGCTT
>SMDP01000286.1:1653-4284 GCA_012911965.1 Geitlerinema sp. P-1104 | reverse complement strand
GATTTGCCATATTTGCGAGCCACGTTCTTGACCACATATTTGTAGGTCATGACGTTGTCAGCGGCACTGATTAAGTCCGTGAAGCGAATCCCCAGTTCACATTGACCGGCGGTTCCCACTTCATGGTGATGTTTCTCAATGGGAACTCCACAACGCCCCATCGTCAGGAGCATTTCCGTACGGATGTCTTGTAGGGTATCCGACGGACCCACGGGGAAGTAACCGCGCTTGTAGCCCGTTTTAAAGCCGAGGTTGCCTCCTTCTTCATGGCGTCCCGAGTTCCACATCCCCTCACTCGAATCGACGTGGTAGTAGCCTTCATGTTCGTTTTGGTCGTAGCGAACATCGTCGAAGATAAAGAATTCTGGCTCGGGTCCACAGAAGACCGTGTCACCGATTCCGGTCGATTGCAGATACTGCAAGGCGCGATCGGCTAAGGAACGGGGATCACGCTCATACCACTCGCCGGTACGGGGTTCCTTAATGGAACAGACCATGCTCAGCGTGGGGGTGTCCATGAAGGGATCTAACCAGGCTGTGCTAGGGTCAGGAACCATAGACATATCGGAGGCGTTGATTGCTTTCCAGCCCCGAATACTTGAGCCATCAAAGGCAATCCCTTCATCGAAGGATTCTTCTTCAACGAGGCTGCGGTGGAACGTGCAGTGCTGCCAGATTCCGAACAGATCAACAAACTTCAGGTCAATCAGTTCGATGTTCTCACCCTGAATCATGTTCAGGACGTCTTGTGGCGTTTCAGGCATGGGTTACTTCTCCCTATAATCGCGAAAATCGTTGGAGTTTGCCAGTAGTTGCTTTTCCGGACGGTACGTGGAAGACGCACGCAGGGGTGGGGCTAGGTGCTGACGAATACCTGATTCATCCTAGGGATTGCTGTGGCGATGATTTGTAATGGTTTATACAATTTTTCGCAAAAATCTCAGAAATCTCCCAGATATGGCCGGGTTCCCAGGATGGGGGCCAACGATTTATGAAAGATTGTTGAGTTTTCTAAACATTGTGCAGCCAGGACGGAATAATACTATGGGGGGCCGGGTCTAAGTGGCTCCCCGTGACCTGCCCCTTGACGTTCATGTTGGGAGGGTAGGGTAAGCTATAGTCCATCGGTCAGTATTTATAACGAAGAGGCATTTCATGCAAGACGCAATTACAACGCTGATTAAAAACTACGATTCGACGGGCCGCTATCTTGACGGTGTGGCCATTGACCGCCTCAAGTCCTATTTTGAGACGGGTACGGCTCGCGTTCAAGCCGCAGCCCTCATTAACGGTCAAGCGGCGGCGGTGGTTAAAGAGGCTGGCTCGACTCTCTTTAATGACCAGCCTGAACTGATTCGCCCCGGTGGGAGTGCCTACACGACTCGTCGCTATGCGGCTTGTCTGCGGGATATGGATTATTATCTACGCTATGCCACCTATTCTTGGGTGGCCGGTGACACGGATGTTCTCGATGAGCGGGTGTTGGCTGGTTTGAGAGAAACCTATAATTCCCTCAATGTGGCCATTGGCCCCACGGTCATCGGTATTGGCATCTTGAAAGAGATTGTGAAGGCGAAAGTGGCTGAAGCTGGTATTGAAACGAGCTTCATTGATGAGCCGTTTGATCACATGATTCGTGAGTTAGGCGAGAAAGATATCTAACGCGCCTCGCGACATTCACCAGGGGCGTGTCATTTTTCATGCGCCCCTAATCGTATCTCCGCCAGTGGCTCTCTAAATAAAAAACAAAAAAAAGCAATAGACTTTAATAAAACCGATACATTTCATAAACAAAATGTATTCTTTTTTTACGCCAAGCCAGTCCAAGTCCTATTTTAGAAAAATTTAAGCTTTACTGGAGGGGTAGGCGGTCATGGACCTTGGAGACTGCCTAATGTGATACCCCCATCTCATTAGACCCATGATCGTCGACTGGCAGGAACAGGAACGAGAAATTCAGCGATTGCGCCTGGAACTGGAGGAACGTTTTGCTGAATTACAGCAGACGCGGACTCGACTCGAAATCGAACGGCAGATCTCCGACCAGCTAAAGCGGTTAGTCGATGCTCTCCCGGTTTGTATGTCTTACCTCGATCGCCATCGCCGCTATCGCTACGTCAACCACAATTACGAGATCTGGTTTAACGTCAAGCCCGAGCAAATTTACGGCCAGCGCCTCGTGAATGTCATTGGTCACCCGGCCTATCGAGCCGTTCGCTCCTACGTGAATCGGGCCTTATGCGGCGAAACGGTAACCTACGAAGTTAGCGTTCCCTACAGTCACGGCGGCACTCGCTACATTCACGCCACCTTGATTCCCGATATTGACAGCTTGAACAGGGTGCAAGGCTATTATGCCCTGATTGCAGACATTAGCGATCGCCATCGTTTAGAGGCGGCGTTGCGTGCGAGTGAGCAAAAGTATCAAACCCTGTTTCAGATCTTACCCGTGGGCCTGTCGATTACCGATGCCGATGGCAAGGTGATGGAAACTAATCCAGCCTCGGAAGGGATATTGGGAATTTCCAGTCATGAACAGACTCAACGCACCTACGACGAATCGTCTTGGACGATTATCCGCCCCGACGGAACTCCGATGCCCGCGTGCGACTATGCTAGCGTGCGAGCTTT
>SMDP01000286.1:0-1490 GCA_012911965.1 Geitlerinema sp. P-1104 | reverse complement strand
CGGGAGAGCGAAATTTTTCGGCGTACCATCACTGATATTGCGCCGGTGGGAATTTTTGTCTACGACCTCAACCGCCAAACCGTCATTTTCGCCAACGCCGCCTATGAGTCTAAACTGGGATATTGCCTCACTGAGATTCAAGCCTTGGGGAAAGATTGGCTCTCGACCCTTTACCATCCTGATGAGCGGGAGACCCTCCTGGCTCACAAGCAGAGGATTAAAGGCGATCGCGAAGGTCGCGTTTATCAGAAGGAGTACAAGTGTCGGTGTAAAGATGACAACACGATCATCGTTGACGTTCGTGAAGTGGTGTTGCATCGTCACCCCGATGGAACTCCTGCTCAGATTCTCGGGATTGGCATTGACATTAGTGATCGCAAAGCCGCAGAACGAGCTTTAAGGCGACAGGTGCAGCAGGAACGAGCATTAAACCGAGTCATTGAAGCTATTCGCAGTTCTCTGACTCTTCATCAGATTTTTGCCACCGCTGCCCTCGAAATTGCCAAGTTCTTGCGGGGTCGAGTGGCGATCGCACAATATTTCCCGGATGAGGGGTGTTGGCGACATGGAGCCTTGTTCGGCTGGGAGGGATCTCCACCAGAAACTCTCCAGGCGGACTTTCCCGACGAGGACAATCCGTTTGCTGCCCAGCTCAAGCAGTTGCAGGTGGTACAGATTAACGATCCTGCCAGCGTCCATGATCCGGTGGGTCAAAAACTGGTGCAATTACTGCCGGGTATCTGGTTGCTCACCCCCATTAGTCTTCATGGTCAGATTTGGGGGAGTTTGTCTTTAAACCGACCCGAACGGGACACCCCTTGGCAGACAGAGGAAATCAACGTGGCGGGTCATGTGGCCGATCAGTTGGCGATCGCTATTGAGCAGTCCACCCTGTTAGAACAATTAAACCAGCAATCCCAGAACTTGAAACAAACCAATCAGGCCTTAGCCCGAGCCAATGCTCGCTTGAACGAGTTGAGCTGCAAAGACGGACTGACCCAAGTCTCAAATCGCCGTCATTTCGATCAGATAGTGCGAAAAGAGTGGCGGCGACTCCAGCGATTACAAGAACCCCTATCGCTGATTATGTTAGACGTGGATCACTTTAAAGTCTATAACGATTTGCACGGTCATCCTGCTGGCGATCAGTGTTTGATTCAAATCGCCTCCACGGTCCAACAACTGCTCAAGCGTCCGTCCGAACTCCTGGCTCGCTATGGGGGAGAGGAGTTTGTGGTGGTGTTGCCCCATAGCAACATTAACGATGCTGTTCGGGTGGCTGAATCGATTCGGACTGCGGTGAGAAATTTAAATTTATTCCATTCGGAAAAAGATGGAGAACCTTATTATGTCACGGTGAGTCTGGGAATTGCCAGTCAAATTCCCGACCGGTTTGATTCGGTGGAGAACCTAATTGATACGGCAGATTTAGAGCTATATCGGGCCAAGGCCTCCGGGCGCAATACCTGGAGTTGTTCGGGCTGATTGCA
>SMDP01000285.1 GCA_012911965.1 Geitlerinema sp. P-1104 | reverse complement strand
GGAGTGGGTAACTCCACCTCCAACAACAGATAGCGATCGCCCTCCTGCAACCTCTCAATCACCTGCTTAAAAAAGCGGCTACCAATTCCCTGATTGCGGGCCTGAGGATGAGTAGCAATATACCCGAGCAACATCAAATCACTGTCCCGAAGAGAATATAAAATCGCCATAAACAGGACCTCCTCCCCTCGTTGTCCTACCCAAAGTTGATAAATACCCTGATCAATCCGTTCCTCCACCTTAGGACGAGGAATTTGCTCACTCAGAGGAAACGCCGCCTCATAAATCGCCAACGCCGGGGCCGTCGCCGGATGGGTTGAGGTGGGAATTTGCTCAAAGCGTATTGACTCGATCTCATTCATTTTCTTACTCGCTCCCCTCAGAGAGTTCAGGTTTCCCTTCTTTTTCCAAACTCTTCAACACCGCCGCGCGTCGTTGGCGTAGGCTTTCATCACCAGGACTGAGTTTTTCGGCGATCGCATAGGATCGCAACGCCTCATGAGTGCGTTTAAGTTTTTCCAACACCTCACAGCGGCGTAACCAGGCCTCATAATTCCCTGGTTGCAGTTGAATGGCCCGATCATAGGTCGCCAAAGCATCGGGATAGCGTTGTAACCGAGAGAGAACATTGCCGCGTTTCAGCCACAGGGGTAAATGATCCACCCATAACGCCAACGCCAAATCATACACCGACAGCGCCTCATCATACCGTTGTAGCTTCTCCAAACAGGCCCCCTGTTTCAAGCGGGCCGACATTTGCATCGGCTGAACCCCTTGAGCCTCCGCATAGGCCTTAATCGCCTCCGTGGGCCGTTTAAGCTGCTCTAAAGCTTCCCCTTTCTTGAGCCAGGCCCGATACACCCACATCTCCATCGGTAGAGCCACCTGAATCACCTTGTCATAGGCGGCGATCGCCGTCTCATAGCGTTTCAGATTCGCCAACACCTCACCACGATAGTACCAAGCCTCGGCATAGTGAGGTTCAATCTGAATCGCATTATCAAAGGCCACGATCGCATCAGCATCACGATTGAGATGATAGAGAATCTTACCGCGACCGAGCCAACTCGCAGCAAAATCCGGATTAAGGTGAGTGGAGTGATCATAGGCCTCTAAGGCTTGGGGATACTGTTGCGTTTCATATAATGCCACCCCTTTGCCGTACCAGGCATAGGCAGACTGGGGTTGCAACTCCAGGGCCCGATCAAAACAGGCGATCGCCGCCTCTCCCCATTGATGTCGCATGGCCATTCCCTTAAGAATCCAGGCCTCCACCTGATTGGGATCTTGGCCCAGGGCCCGATCATAGGCAGCAATGGCTTCTGTATAGCGTTGTAGAGACTCCAGAAGCCGTCCCCGTTGCAGCCAGAACTCTAGCCGTTCCGGTTGTTGTTGCAACACCCGTTCCAAAGACACCAACGCCGCCTCATACTCTTGACTGCGTTCCTGAGCATCCGCCAGTTTCAGCCAGAGCGTGCAATCCTGAGGCGCAAAGTGGATGGCATTGCGATAAGCGATCGCCGCATCAGGGAACTGACGACGTTGAGCCAACAAATCCCCATAGCGACACCAAGCGGGGAGCAAATCCGTCTTACAGCGCGTGGCCCGATCATAGGCCTCGATCGCCCCTTGTAGATTTCCCTGAGCCTCAAACGCTAGAGCCTGATAATACCAGGGTTCATAGCGAGTCTCATCCAAAGCCGTGGCTCGTTGCAAGGCGGAGATCGCCTCATCATACCGTTGCTGTGCCAACAGTACCCGTCCCCGCAGTAACCAGACCCAAACGTCCTTGGGATTGAGAGCCAAGGCCCGATCATAAGCAGCGATCGCCTCCGAGGGGCGATCGAGTTTCGCTAGGGCCTGTCCAGAACGCACCCAAGCCGGACGAAACTGAGGATTCAGAGCCAACGCTGCCTCATAACAACTCAACGCTTGTTCATACTGCTGAGACTGATACCAACGATTCCCCTTTTTATAGTCAGGAGAGATGCCAAACCAGCGAGACGAGCTAGCGATAAACCACTGCTTCACCCGTTCGGGGAGAGCTGTCTCTGGAAGCTGGCTCACAGCAGCGGCCGTCGGTGGCGGTGCTGGCTGGCTGGGAGTCGCCGGACCGGAACTCTCTTCAGGAGCCGGATCCCGAGATGCTTCAGTCGTGCTGTTCGCGGACTGATCGAAGTCGGCGGAGTTAGTCATGGGTGAATCAAAGCTGCGTCTGAGGGCAAGAGGATAACAACCGCGACAGGAGGCCAGTTGTCAACTGCCACCGGTTAATTATAGATCTGGTTTCGGCAACTGTTGAGTTTCCCGCGAGGCGATCGCCCTGATACCTTCCCAAGGCCCAAACTCTGGGACTACACTAGCGAGAGCCTCTTAACCTCGACCTTGCGCCATCCGTCTGTAATGACCCTTGCTAATCAGTCCCACTTTGTCCCCATTCTAACCGCTCCCACGGCCCCAGAGGGCTATGAACAGCTTATGGAGGTGTTGAACGCCTCACAAAACCATCAAGCGGCTCTCAACGCCGGACTAAAAGCGATTGAGTATGGAAGTCAAAGCCCTCAACTCTTCTATCAGGTTGCTCTCCTTTATCAAACTCTCGATCAGCTGGAGCTAGCATACCAGTACTATCAAACCTGTTTGTCTCTGGATACTCACTATGCTCCAGCTTTGTACAACCTTTCTTTTTTGTGCTTCCATCAAAAGGAGCCAATTCGAGCCTTAGAGTATCATGAACGGCTGCGAAACATAAACCCAAAGTTTGCTACCATGGGTTTTTATAGTACTCTTGGCAAGCACTTTCTTGAATCCGGGTCTTACTCTCATGCCTTAACTTGTTGGTTGGCCGCATTCGACTTTGAGCGGAGTTCAGCTAATGCGTTAAATATCGGGATTACTTATCGCAAACTAGGGAACCATGAGCGAGCGATTGAGTATTATAAGACTGGTCTTTCCTTAGATCCAGAATCGAGTTGGGTGACATTCAGCTTGGGAAATGTTTATTATGATTTAAATCGTTTCTCTGAGGCGATGACTTACTATGATAAAGCGCGTCATCTCTATCCCGGTCGAGTTGAAGCTCATATTCAATATGCCTCTTCAGCGGCGAAGCTGGAACACTATGATATTGCCATCCAGGCGGCATTGGATGCCTTGCTTTACTGTCAGAGCGATCGCAAAATCTATCAATTGCTCGCTCATATCTTTGAGCAAGAAGGACATTCTAATTGGGTTACTCCCTGTTTACAAGGTCAGATTCCCAGTCATTTAGATCAACACCTGCAACATAAAAATGCCCAACGTTGGCAACCCCTAACATCAGCAGATGACTATCATCGGCATTCCGTTCATCCAGTGCAAGTTTGGGATGTTCCCCTTCCGAAAACCCTTGAGCCTCAGATTCATCCCAGCTTTCTAAGCCGTCGTCGTTATTTAGCAGAAACCTTTGTGGCTCAAATTGCCGATGGACGAGCCTATTATCGATTTGACCCCAGTGTAGCCACATCTGACCATCAATGGATTCCTGAGGTGTCTTGTAGCCGAGCGGTGGAGAAGCTAGAGAAATTACCAACTCTTCAACATTTGGGCGATCGCGCCATCTTTATTCCCCAGCGTCTGAGTGATAACTACTACCATTGGACTTTTGATACTCTACCCCGACTGGCCCTTATACAACAAGCGGGATTTGAGATTCACCCGAGCGATCGCATCGTGGTAAATGCTCCCATTCATCCCTTCCATCAACAAAGTTTAGCCCAACTGAACCTGAGCCAAGAACAGCTGCTTTTTAGCAACTGCTGTCATATTACCGCCAAGGAACTACTCGTTCCCAGCCTGTTGGGGGATAGCTATAGCACCCCAACTCCTTGGATGTGCCAATTTCTGCGCGATCACTTCCAACCGCATCCTCTCCCCCAGCCTCGCCGACGACTCTATCTGCGGCGAGGGGAGACTAACTATCGACAGGTTCTCAACGAAGATGCTGTGATACGGCTACTGGAGAACTATGGATTTGAAGCCATTTCTCCTGGAAGCCTCTCTTTCCCGGAACAAGTAGCCACCCTAGCGGCGGCGGAGGTGGTTGTGGCCCCCCATGGAGCAGGGAATACCAATTTCGTTTATTGTCCTCCCGGAACTGCGGTGATTGAAATCTTTTCACCGGAGTATGTGGTGGACTTTTACTGGCTTCTGAGTCAGGCGGCTCAGTTGGATTATGGGTATCTACTGGGGGAGGATTTAGCCAATCTGCCCCAGTTCCAGGATAAACGCAACTATTTTGGCAGGCATTGTCACGATATTTGGGTTGATTTGGAGAAATTACGAGCTACCTTGG
>SMDP01000284.1:2203-4354 GCA_012911965.1 Geitlerinema sp. P-1104 | reverse complement strand
GGCGGAGCCTACCAACAGTCCTATGAACGCCGTATCAAGAAGATTGCAGCTCAGAACTCGGACTGGATTCAAGTCTATCAAGATTTACCCTATAAAGACTATCTGAAAATTTTAGCCCGTTGTCGCTACGGACTGCATCAAAAACCTGAACCGTTTGGCATTTCAGTAGCAGAAATGGTCAAGGCTGGGATGATTCCTTTTGTCCGAAACAAGGGAGGACAGGTGGAAATTGTCGGCGACCAGCATCAAGACCTCCTCTTTCATCGACAACCGGATGCTGTTGAAAAGATTATCGCGGTTCTGGAAAACACGGAGAAACAAAAGAGCTTGCTTGAGTCTCTCAAGCAACAGCAAGATCTCTTTTCAGTAGAACAGTTTATGACCGAGATTCAGCTTGCGGTGAGCGACTATTTTAAGGAGTCAGATTAAGGAAGATGGGTAGACTCACAATGAGCTGTGGGGGGCGCTGTGGCTGATATTATCAATTATCATGTTCGGCATTCGGTGAATATTGGGGACTTTGTGTCCTCGCCGCTGAGTTATTTTGAGATTCCCGGCCGCCAGAGTGAACTCAGGGACATCGATGAGTTGTTGCAGCCGTCTCTGGGGGCTTCTGATAGGATTATCGGCGGCGGTGGACTATTGTTTCCACGCTTCTTGAAGAATCTGCAACAGGTTAGACAACAGAACCCCTCGGGACGGGTGATTCTTTGGGGGGTTGGACAACAGTCTTATTATGACCCATCTCAGTCTTGGCGTAAGTTTGATTATGCTCCCTATCTCGATGGTGTGGATTTAGTGGGTATCCGGGATTATGATGTGGGATTACCTTGGGTTCCCTGCGCCAGTTGTATGCACCCGGAATTTGACCGTCCCCGTTCTCCGAAGCATGAGGTTGTCGTCTTTTCTCACAAAAAGTTTCGCCTTAACATCAAGGGATTACCCACCTTTACGAACAAGCAGGTTGATTTCCGCGCTGTTCTCGATTTTTTAGGCTCGGGTGATACGATTTTGACCAGTTCCTTTCACGGGGCCTATTGGGGAACGTTGTTGGGGCGTAGGGTGTTGGCGTTTCCCTTTAGCAGTAAGTTTTTTGGCTTAAAGCATCGTCCGGGGATTTATCCGATAGAGCGTTGGCGACCGAAACACTATAAAATTTCTGTCTTGGGTAAGACTCTCTACCAAAGGTTTTCTAAAACCTGGTTTCAATGCCCTACTGAGAATTGGCAGGATTATCTTGAAGATTGTCCCCGTTATCCTGAGAGTTTAGCGGAATGTCGGGAGCGTAATCGTCAGTTTTATGAGCAAGTGGTTGAGTTAATTAATGCCTCAAGCTAAGGGCGAACCTCTGTTCACCCCTAGGAACTGTTAGTTAACTATTACTTCCAGAGGTCGCTGGGAGGCGCTTTTGTAGGGATTCACTACGCTTCTTGGCAACGGCGTTGTCAGGGTCTCGTTGTAGGACTTCTTGATAGGCTTCTAAAGCGGCGGCGTCGAGTCCTTTCTTCTCATAGGAGAAGCCGAGATTACTCCAGGCGGTGGTATAGTCGGGGGTGAGTTTCAGGGCTTCTTTATATTGACGGATGGCGAGGTCGTATTGCTCCTGGGCGGCGTAGGCAAAGCCGAGGGCATTATAAACGAGGGCCTTGTTTTCGTCTTCTTTGAGGTCTTTGGCTTTGATGGCTTTTTGCAGTTGCAGAATGGCTTGGGAATAGAGTTTTTTATCAAGGAGAACTCCGCCCAGTTCATAGAAATCTTTGGCGGTGGCATCTTTGCTACGCACTCGGCTTTGTAGGGTGGAGAGGGTTTTCTCCATGCGCCGAGTTCGTAGGGTTTGACGAATGACAAACCAAGCGGCTATGGCTAATAAACCGACTAATGTGGCTAGATAAAACAGGGCTAGATTACTATCCATAAACGGGAAAAGAAGGGTTTAAAACTACAGTTTTACAGTCACTTTAAGGATATTATAGGGGGTTATGGGGTCGATAAGCCCCACTCTCTGGCACGGTTGTCTAACCAACCCTCTTGCTGCCAACGGACGATCGCACCATTGACGGCCTGGCGTAAGGGTTCATACTCTAGTCCCTTGGGCATCATCACCGCTAGAGGAACCGAGGAGAGGCGATCGCCTAGGAGATTATAGTCTGG
>SMDP01000284.1:0-1957 GCA_012911965.1 Geitlerinema sp. P-1104 | reverse complement strand
AGGGGGACTAAAATTGACCAGGCGCGATCGCCCTGGGGTCTGACTCACTTGGGCAATCACCAGGTCGACTTCATCGTCGAGAAGCCAGGGGAGGCGATCGCGATTTGCCACGGGCCGCAGCTGAATCGCCTCGGCATCTCCGAGGAGGGTTTCGGCAAGGCGACGGGCAATCTCGATTTCAAAGCCCTGTAACTCTCCGGCTTCATCTTGAAACCCTAGGGGGCGCAGATTGTCTTTAACGCCGACAATTACATAACCCCGCCGCTGAATCTCAGACAGGGGGGCGGCCAGGGCGGATTGCCCCCATTGGCCCACAGACGAGGGTCCCACAAACGGACGCGCCTCGAACAGGGTGAGTCCCACCAGGAGACTCAAACTCAGACCGAGACGCGCAAGTCGTCGATGGGGTTGCATCATGGAAGAGGTCTCGGGGGAGGTCTCTAGGCGCTTTTGGCGGCGGCCACGACTTTGGCAAAGCCATCGGCATCAAGGACGGCCAATTGGGCCAACATTTTCCGATTGAGTTGGATGTCAGCTTTTTTCAGGTCTCCGGTGAGACGAGAGTAGGTGGTTCCGTTGATGCGGGCGGCGGCGTTGATGCGGGTAATCCAGAGGCGACGGAAATCGCGTTTGCGACGGCGGCGATCGCGATAGGCGTTCCGTAGGGCCTTCATCACCTGCTGGTTCGCGGTGCGGAAGTTGCGGGAGTGAGATCCCCGGAAGCCTTTCGCCAGCTTTAAGATTTTTTTACGCCGTTTGCGGGCGACGTTACCCCGTTTAACTCGAGCCATGGGTTAGATTCTGGGATGGGTTTACAAATAAGGGAGCATTTCGCGGACGTTTTCAGCGTCACGCTCGTTTACGACAGCTTTGTTGCTGAGGTTGCGTTTGCGTTTGCTGCTTTTGTGTTGCAGTAAGTGGTTTTTGAACGCTTTACGGCGCATAATTTTCTTACCACTGCCAGAGAGTTTAAACCGCTTGGCGGCGGCTTTGCGGGTTTTGAGTTTCGGCATAATTGCAGAAATTTTGACACAGCATCTCATCATATCGCGATCGCCCCTCTCTAGGCAATAGGCCGCCAATGAGGTAATGGTGAAGGATGGACTGTCAGGAGGTTGAGTCGATGATTGATGAGGGTGTGATTAAGTATGAGTCCGTCTGGGACCGGGGGAAACCCTTGTCTGAGGAGGTTTTGGGGGAGTTGATGGGGTGGCGCGATCGCCTTTATACATTAGGACTGATTGGGGCCTATGAGAACGGGATTGGCTTCGGGAATGTCAGCCAACGCCTCGGGGATGGGGATGAGTTTGTGATTTCGGGAACGCAAACGGGCCATCTCCCCCATCTGGAGGCGAACCAGTACACGCGGGTGTGTGAGTTTGATTTGGGGGCGAATCGTCTGCGTTGTTGTGGCCCGGTGAAAGCTTCGTCGGAGTCTCTAACCCATGGGGCGATTTATCAACGTTGTCCTGAGGTTCGGGCAATTTTCCATGTTCACCAGGGGCAATTTTGGCGGAGGGTTCTGCATCGGGTTCCCACAACGGGGGCTGAGGTTCCCTATGGTACGCCGCAAATGGCGGAGGAGATGTTTCGCTTATTTGAGGAGGAACACTTGGCACAGGCGCGTATTTTGGCGATGGCGGGCCATGAGGATGGGGTAATCAGTTTTGGGGAGAGTTTGGATGAGGCGGGGGCGGTGTTGTTGCGGTGGTTTGAGGGTTAGTCTTGGAGTCCCAGGAAAAGCCGCCACCGATTATTTAATGTCATTTTTCAAAAAGTGTGCCATAGATATCTGTAGGGGCGTACCCTTGTGGTCGCCCTCCTCCCTCGGTGTCGGATGTCTAGCAAGCTTGTCAAGAAATAGGATAAAACTAGAATAAGTTTGTTTTTTGGGGCCAAAAAACTGGAGTGCGATCGCGGATGGTTTGAGGAGTTGAGGGGCGATCGCACTCCAGTT
>SMDP01000283.1 GCA_012911965.1 Geitlerinema sp. P-1104 | reverse complement strand
TTCCAAACCCGATAGAGAGGAACATCCGTGCGTAAATCCGCCCCAGGAGCCACCTGTCGAGGTTCCCAGTCCCCCACCTCCGTCACATCCAAAATTGGACAAGGTTTAGGGTTGCGGGTACAGAACAACAAAAAATCGAAAGCATCAGACTGAGGCAGAATCACCAAATTGGCTTGAACATACCCCGGCGCTAAACCTGGAGTCGGTTGGGACAAAGTCCCCCCTCGAAAAGCCTCACGAATTTCTCTGGCATTGAAGGAGTTGATGTCTTGCATGTGAGAACTGCCGAACTTAGGATTTTTTTATTATAGGTGATAAATTTTATTGAATAAGTGGTTGTGCGTCAGACATATATTGAGTTAAGACCGTTCGGCAAAACGAGGAAACCCTGATGACTAGACAGTGGCAGCGGCAGCTATTCATCCTCCTAGGGCTTTGGCTAACCTGGGGAACCCTGGACGTTTGGGCAGGAGTGACCCCCAGTCACTTGTCCCGAGACTCCTTACAAGCCCAGTCCCCCCTGGAAATCCAGGAATTGCCGCTAGTGATTGAGGGGAGATTAGATGAAAATGGTGAAATGGGGTCTGATGGCCGTCTTGTGGATATTTACCCCTTTCTAGGAACCGCTGGAGATATCCTAGTGATTGAATTGGTCAGCCATGATGTCAATGCCGGGTGGCTATTTTTGGATTGGGAGGGAAATCTCATTGGCCCCCACCCTGAGGAGAGAAATACAGAAGAAACGGTGCGGGTTGAGTTACCGAGGACTGGTGTTTATGGTGTTGTGGTTTATGGCCGTCAACCGGGAGAGACGGGAAACTATCATCTGACAGTTCGCCCTGCCACGGCTGCTGGTGGTGAGGAAACAAGGTTATTGGAGGAAGCCCATCATTTGAACCAACGGGTTTTGCAGTTATACGAAGAAGGTCGTTACCAAGAAGCCATACCTTTGGAACAACGGGCGCTAGAAATCCGAGAAACCGCTCTGGGAGAGTCTCACCCCCTTGTCGCTGAAAGCCTCAATAATTTGGCTCAACTCTACCATAACCAGGGAAATTATCATGCCGCTGAACCCCTCTACCTCCGCTCCCTGGAAATCCGAGAAACTGCCCTGGGAGAGTCTCATCCTGATGTGGCCACCAGCCTCAATAATTTGGCTTTACTCTACTGGAACCAGGGAAACTATGATGCCGCCGAACCTCTCTACCTCCGGTCTCTGGAAATCCGAGAAACCGCTCTGGGAGAGAGTCACCCCTCTGTCGCCGCCAGCCTCAATAATTTGGCTGCACTCTACCGTTCTCAGGGAAACTATGATGCCGCCGAACCTCTCCTCCTCCGGTCTCTGGAAATCCTAGAAACCGCCCTGGGAGAGTCTCACCCCCATGTCGCCACCAGCCTCAATAATTTGGCTCAACTCTACCGTTCTCAGGGAAACTATGATGCCGCCGAACCCCTCTACCTCCGCTCCCTGGAAATTTATCAAACCGCCCTGGGAGAGTCTCACCCCGATATCGCCGGCAGCCTCAATAATTTGGCTCAACTCTACCGTTCTCAGGGAAACTATGATGCCGCCGAACTCTTCTACCTCCGCTCCCTGGAAATTTATCAAACCGCCCTGGGAGAGTCTCACCCCCATGTGGCCAGCAGCCTCAATAGTTTGGCAGAACTCTACCGTGCTCAGGGAAACTATGATGCCGCCGAACCTCTCTTCCTCCGCTCCCTGGAAATTTATCAAACTGCCCTAGGAGAGTCTCACCCCCATGTGGCCGCCAGCCTCAATAATTTGGCAGTACTTTACCGTGACCAGGGAAACTATGATGCCGCCGAACCTCTCTTCCTCCGCTCCCTGGAAATCCGAGAAACGGCCTTGGGAGAATCTCATCCTGATGTTGCCCAAAGCCTCAATAATTTGGCTGCACTCTACCATGGCCAGGGAAACTATGATGCCGCCGAACCTCTCTACCTCCGCTCCCTGGAAATTTATCAAACCGCCCTGGGAGAGTTTCACCCCGATGTTGCCCAAAGCCTCAATAATTTGGCTGCACTCTACCATGCCCAGGGAAACTATGATGCCGCCGAACCTCTCTACCTCCAGTCCCTGGAAATCCTAGAAACCGCCCTGGGAGAGTCTCACCCAAATGTCGCCACTAGCCTCATTAATTTGGCTGGACTCCACCAATCCCAAGGGGACATATCTCAAAGCTTGAGTTTCCGGCAACGGGGCTTGGGCATCCAAGAAACCAACCTAACCCAGAATCTTTCCATCGGCTCAGAAGCCCGTAAACAAGCTTATATCGCTACCTTATCCAGCACAACTCACCGAACTCTTTCCCTGCATCTTCAAGATGCCCCAGACCATCCCGAGGCAGCCCATCTCGCCCTAACCACAGTTTTACGCCGCAAAGGACGCATCCTCGATGCCGTGACCGAGACACAACAACTACTACGAGATAACCTCAGCCCTGAACTCGCTCCCCTTCTGGACGAGTACACCAATGCCCAAACTCAACTGGCCACTCGCCTCTATGCCAGTTTAGGAAACCAAGACCCTGACATTTATCGCTCTGAGATAGACGCCCTGCGTCAACAGGTAGAACAGTTGGAAGATGACCTATCTCGTCGTAGTGCCGAGTTCCGAGTGGCAACGGAACCGGTGGAAATTGAGGCAGTTCAAGCCCTAATTCCTACCGATGCTGCTTTGGTGGAACTGGTGCAATATCGTCCCTGGTCCCAAGGTTGGGGAACACCTCGCTATGCCGCCTATATCCTCCATTCTTCCGGCGACCCCCAGTGGGTAGACTTAGGAGATGCTGAAACCATCGATAATGCCGCTTTCGCCTTCCTCAACGCCACTCGCGTCCCTAACTCCGAGCAACGAGTCCAAACTACTGGACGACAACTCGATGAGTTGCTCATGGCTCCCATTCGTCCTCTCCTCGGAGATGCCACTCATCTACTCCTGTCCCCAGATGGTCAACTCAACTTAATTCCCTTTGCCGCACTGGTGGATGAGGAAAATCGTTATTTGGTGCAATCCTATCAATTGACCCATTTGACCACTGGACGAGACTTGTTACGCCTGCAAAACCCTCGTCCCAGTCGTCAACCACCAGTGTTGTTTGCCAATCCTAATTATGATGATGCTGATACCTCTGCCGTGACGCAGGTGGCACAGGCGACTCGGGGAGAGTCTCAACGGTCAATGGAGATAGAGGATTTACAGTTTGGAGAACTACCGGGGACTCAGCGGGAGGTGGAGGCCATTGCACCTCTGTTGGACAATCCCATCGTTCTCACGGAGGCGGAGGCGACGGAAAATGCTCTCAAACAGGTTCAGGCTCCCAGTATTCTCCATTTAGCGACTCATGGCTTCTTTCTCCAGGATGTGGAGTTTGTACCCCCTCAGCCTCTGAGGGATTTCACTCGGGGGGAGATTGAGTTAGTTACAGCTAGACCACTGGAGGGTTGGTTCCTTCCTCCCAGTGACCGTCCTACCAGTAGTGAGAATCCCCTGTTGCGCTCAGGTCTGGCATTGGCTGGGTTTAATAGCCGCGACAGTGAGGGAGAAGATGGAGTGTTGACGGCTCTGGAAGTGGTGGGGTTGGATTTGCGGGGGACTCGTTTGGTGGTGATGAGTGCTTGTGAGACGGGAGTGGGGGATGTGGCCAATGGTGAGGGGGTTTATGGCTTGCGGCGAGCGTTTGTCATGGCGGGGGCTGAGAGTCAGTTGATGAGTTTGTGGAAGGTGGCCGATGAGGAGACGGCGGATTTGATGGGGGATTACTATCAACGGTTGTTGGCCGGGGAGGGACGGAGTGAGGCGTTGCGGGAGGTGCAGTTGGACTGGCTCAGTCGAGGGGCGCATCCCTATTATTGGGCCTCGTTCCTGTTTTCGGGACAGTGGACGCCTATGGATGATTTTACGGAAAAGTGAATAAGCTCTCAGTCCCCAGAACTATATATACTCAGTAGAAACTTTTAGGGAGTATTGCCGATGGTTCTGAATATCACGACTCAGGATGGCCTCGATGTGGCATTTGCGACATTTGGGGATGATGTCATTATCATGGCTGACCTGCCGCCCGACCAACTCGATCGCCTCCAGAGTTCCCCTCTGACCGATGCGGTCTATCTGGTGGATGGGAATAACTATTTTGAAAATAATGATGTCGGACGGATTGTCTTCGGTGGGCCGGGGAATGACACAATTATTGGCGGTGCTGGGGATGACACGATTCTTGGCGGTGCCGGGGATGACACGATTCTTGGCGGGGCTGGCAATGATTCTCTGGTTGGCGGGCCGGGGAATGATGTTCTCTCGGGCGGCGAGGGCATTGATACTCTGACTGGGGGCGGTGGCTCGAATCAG
>SMDP01000282.1 GCA_012911965.1 Geitlerinema sp. P-1104 | reverse complement strand
ATCAGTAGCGGTGGGACCGCCAAGGTCTTAAACGAGGCGGGAATCCCAGTCACCAAAGTCTCGGATTACACCGGCTTCCCGGAAATCCTCGGCGGACGAGTCAAAACCTTACATCCTCGCGTTCATGGGGGCATTTTAGCCCGTCGCGACCTGCCCGAGCATCAACAGGACTTAGCGGCCAATGAGATTCGCCCCATCGACCTCGTGGTGGTGAATCTCTACCCCTTTGAGGCCACCATTGCTAAGGCCGATGTCACCCTGGCCGATGCCGTGGAAAACATCGACATTGGCGGTCCTGCCATGTTGCGGGCCTCAGCCAAGAACTTCCAACATCTGACAGTTCTCTGTAACCCGCAGCAGTATGCTGACTATTTAGAGCAACTACGTCAGCATGGAGACCCCTCCTTCGAGTTTCGTCGGGATTGCGCCACAGCGGGATTCTGGCATACGTGTCAATACGATCGGGCGATCGCCACCTATCTCAACCAACAAGCCAACAGCGACAGTCTCCCCGAACAGTTTGGCATCGCCGGCAGTCAAATCCAAGCCCTCCGCTACGGCGAGAACCCCCACCAAAAAGCCGCCTGGTATCAAGTGGGCCAGACCCCCAGCGGTTGGGGTGCAGCCGAGAAATTACAGGGCAAAGAACTCAGCTACAACAACCTCGTCGACCTAGAAGCGGCGCGACGCATCATCGCCGAATTTCTCGGAGACGACCAACCCCCCGCCGCCGCCGTCTTGAAACATACCAATCCCTGCGGCGTGGCGTTAGGGGAGAGTCTGGTGCAGGCCTATGAACGAGCCTTTGCCGCTGATTCCGTGTCAGCCTTTGGGGGAATTGTCGCCCTCAACCGCTGTCTGGATGCGGAGACGGCCACCGCTATGACTAAAACCTTCCTCGAATGTGTGATTGTCCCCGATTGTGACGCAGCCGCGCGAGAGGTGTTAGCCAAAAAATCCAAGTTACGGGTGTTAACCCTGGCTGATTTGAATGTCGGAACTGGGGAAACCCTTAAAGCCATTGCCGGCGGCTTCTTAGTGCAAACGGCTGATGATTTAGTCGAACAGACCCAAGATTGGCAAGTGGTGACGGAAAAGCAACCCACACCGCAGGAGTTAGAGGAGTTACTCTTTGCCTGGAAGGTCTGTAAACACGTCAAATCCAATGCCATTGTGGTCACCAAAGACCGCACCACCCTCGGGATTGGCGCGGGACAAATGAACCGTGTTGGTGCGGCTAAGATTGCCTTAGAACAGGCAGGAGAGGGCTGTCAGGGGGCGACCTTAGCCAGTGATGGCTTCTTCCCCTTTGACGACTCCGTGCGTTCAGCCGCCGCAGCGGGAATTACGGCCATTGTCCAACCGGGGGGCAGTATCCGGGATAAGGATTCCATCGCGGCAGCCAATGAGTTAGGGGTGGTGATGGTGTTCACGGGAGTACGCCACTTCCTGCATTAAGGGATTTGCTAGATTGAAGATAGCCCAGACCTCTGGCCTCAGGGGTCTGGACTCACTCTACGCCGTCTCTGAATCCACGATGGAGGACTCCCCATGATTGCCCAACCGGATGTTCCCTCAGGCCTGACTCCCCAAGAGTATTTAGATTGGGAGGCCCGGCAGGAATACCGCTACGAGTATATCGATGGCGAAATTATAGCCATGACGGGGGGGACTATTCCTCATGATGACATTGTCGATAATGACATTGCTCATAATGATCTTGCCCTCAACTTTTACCGGGCCTTGTACCCTCATTTGCGCCAACGAGGCTGTCGAGCGAATGTGTCTGATGTCAAGGTTGAGGACAGTAAGAACGAACGCTATTTTTACCCTGATTTAGTGGTCACTTGTGATGCGGAGGATTTACAGGCTCAAACGTCGGTGAAACATCCTACGGTGATTGTAGAGGTGTTGTCTCCGAGTACGGCGGCGGGCGATCGCAGCACGAAACTAAAATGCTATCGTCAAATTCCTACTGTGCAGGAGTATGTGTTAGTCGATTCCCAGTCGATGACGGTGGAACTCTACCGTCGAGGTGATGAGGGTCGGATGTGGGGCTATGCTCAGTATGAGGCAGGGGAACGGTTCCGGTTGGAGAGTCTTGATTTTGAACTGGAGTTGTCTGTGCTTTATGAGGGGGTTAATCTGAATCAGTAACCCTCCCAAACATTATGCAATTTGACGAGGTCTGGCAACAGTATGACTTTACCGAAGCTGAGTTACTCGGCATGGGTTGGCAGCTTCCTTATAATTATGTCCTGCATCTGAACTATTACTGGGACCTCAATGATCGGGGAATCACGACGGATGTGGACTCGGGGGATCAACCCCTCCAACTTATTCTCAATGGCTGTATTCACTTGGATATCCAAATGCAGCCAACTCTCAACGGAGACCTTCAAACACCTAGACATCTCGGTACGATTGTGGGATGGGGTCAAGTGACTCCCTCTCCTTGGCTTGCACAACGTTCTCTTGCGGCTTCGGAGTGGATGCACCTATTTTTTGATATCGGAGGGAATCATAAAATTCAGGCGATCGCGCGATCGCTCTCGATTGAGTCTTTAACCGGTTCGCCTTTAGCCACAGCGATCAATCATGATTACCCTTAACCTAGACTCGACCTTAAACCTAAGCAATGAAACCTCGATAATGGCGCTCAACTGGGGTGGTTACTTAACCCAAATACACGACGGGTTGACCGCTATTGTCCGGGAGCGTCGATAGCAGTGTTTAGATGACCCAGAAACGCTGGCGGGAGAGGGGTTATTGCCGGGGTTAGTGCTTCATTTGGGATGGGTTTGGGGATGAGGTTTTCCTGATCCTCTCGCTGATGTCATAGGGAATCGGGTTTTAAAAGGGTCTGCTGGGTTCAGGGTGATCAGGAAAAATTGGGGCAGGTTATATCCGGTGCTGACGGATTACCCCTCGTGTCATGACTCAATCCGTGACACAGACTCTGGGAGGCTCTGCCGCCTGTACTCGGGAGGCAGAGCCTCCCCAAAAGCATGACGAGCACTCGATGCCAAGTCACCAGGAACAATCGGGAGGGATGTCGATAACAGGTGTAGTGCTAGTTGAGAGGTCGAACCGGTCGAACAAAGTAGGAATTGGCTCGAACAAAACAGATATGATTGGTCGAAGAAGCTCCAATCCAGAGCCAGGGAAGGTCACGGTCATCATAGCTAATTTGGGGTGATATCAACCGTTGTCCCTGCTCGAAGGTATGAGAAACCGGATAGTTATAGATATCATTACTTCCAGTGGGAGGTCCTTCGATTCGATTAAGGTAGCGACAATTTAAACCATTGGGATCGGGATCCATAACTTCCCATTCCCAACTTGTCCGGGGACGACTGCGATTGGGGAAATGATAATCACCATTGCTATCCTGGACTGGACGGGATGCTGAGGCGGAGGCGATGGGAGACTCTGATGCGCTGAAGAGAGTGGGGAGTCCGACGAATCCTACGCTGGTTCCTAAGACGGCTATTAGGCTCAGGGGGAGGAGTTTGTGAATTGACATAATGCTTGACCTGACTTAATTGTAAGGCTTAGTCGGTCTGAGCTGTGGGGGGGCTTTTACCCGCCTAGAACAAAAATCAGAGAGGCCAACCCTTTATATGAGTATAAAGTCTATTTTTGAAGATGTCACCCCACTGGGATGACTCAGCAAACTGCACGGAGAACTTCCCCATGATTGGCCAACCGGATCTTCCCCTCAGGCCTTAGCCGCCAATAGTATTTAGATTGGGAGGCCCAGCAGGAATACCGATCTGTATCACCTTCAACTCTTCTAATCGCAGCAATAACCGTTATCCTCCATGTTATAACCCTGATCGATCATGCCAGCACCAACTCAGACTCAACCGCTTTCCCTAGAGGAGTTTCTCAAACTCCCGGAACAGAAACCAGCTTATGAATATATTAATGGGAAACCCCATCAAAAACCGATGCCTAGGGGCAAACATAGCCTATTACAAACTCGTTTATCGGCGCTCATCAACCGCGTTGCAGAACCCCAACAGGCGGCCTTTGCCTTGACAGAGTTACGCTGTAGCTTCGGGGGACGCTCTCTGGTTCCAGATATTGCTGTGTTTGCTTGGGAGAATATCCCCCTAGACGAAACCGGAGATATTGCCGATCGCTTTAGCATTCCACCGGATTGGACGATTGAAATTTTATCTCCACAACAGCCGCAAACTCGGGTAATTGACAATATCCTATTTTGCCTTAATTCTGGAACTGAATTGGGCTGGTTAATTGACCCGGATGAAACAACAATCTTAGTGTTTCGGGCAGGAGAACAACCTCAACTTCAGCGAAATGATGATAAACTTCCGGGTTTAAGTCACGTTAAAGGATGGGAAATCTCAGTCAATCAGGTCTTTGATTTATTGAAATTCAGGTTGCCAAGTCAG
>SMDP01000281.1:3308-4523 GCA_012911965.1 Geitlerinema sp. P-1104 | reverse complement strand
CCCCGGCTTGATAGTGAATTTGGGGATCGCTGGGGGCGATATATTGAGCCTCCCGATGATTCAGGGCAGCTTGGTCAAAGTCATTTAAACGGAAAAAAGCATCGCCCATGGCACTGTAGGTGAAGGCGCGAAAAGGGTTAATCTCCAAAGAGTCTTTAAACTTCTCGATCGCCCCTTCATACTCCTGCTGAACCATCAAGAGCATCCCCCAGTTATAGTGAATGACCGCTCCTTCAGGGTTGAGGGATAGAGCCTTTTTATATCGACGTTCGGCTTCCTCATACTCCCCTTGATTCGTTAGGGCAATCCCCCAGGAATTGTAGGCACTGGATAGATTGGGGTTGAAGGCAAGGGCGGTTTGGGCCGCGATGATCGCCCCATGAAAGTCTCGTTGACGGGTCAGGGCAACGCTCAAGGTCGCGTAGGCGTTGGCATCCCGACTATTCTGCTCAATGGCCCGGTTGGCGAATTCAATCGCTTCTGCATAGCGATTTTGTTCAGAGAGAATGCTACTCAAAATGCTGTAGGCTCCCGCTGTGTTTGGACCTAATCGAATCGCCTCCCGCACCGAGGCTTCTGCCTCCGCCAACCGTCCAAACCCCCGTAGGATCATCCCCAGTAGCAGATGGGCCTCGGGGTGGTGGCTTTCTGAAGCTAGGGCCCTTTGGAGAGACCGTTCGGCGCGAGCGTACTCCTGCTCACGAAAATAGTTTTCGGCGCTTCGGTAATGGCGCTGATACTCTGAGAGCGGATTAGGCGCTAGGGTCCTCACTCCACCACTCGGCTGTCCGGGAGAATCCAGGCCAGGGATAATCCGGTGTATGGTAGATCCGTCAATACTGCTGGCGATCACAATCACGAGTAGCCAAATCCAGGCGGTGGGGTTGGTGGGGCTTGGGGGACGGTGATTTCTAGCGGTCATGGTTTTAAATGGATAAACAGTAAACAGTCAATAGGTAGCTAAGGGAAAAACCGTGCTGCTGTGCTTCATAGGCCATTACCGATGAGGATGAACGGGGCCCAATAGTAGGGATGAGCCAGGGGATCTCCCCGAGAGGCCTGTCCTGGCCCACCCCGAATCTCTATATCCCCCCGACGACCTCCTACCGCTGTATAGTCTCCGGTAATCAAGGCGATCTGGGCCTGTCGCAGGGCTTCTGCCTTAGGTAAGCCCAGTTGCATGGCCCCATAGAAGCCATTCATCTTGCCCAGGAC
>SMDP01000281.1:1447-2979 GCA_012911965.1 Geitlerinema sp. P-1104 | reverse complement strand
TCGCACTCAATAACTTGCCGCCATTCGCCATTGTTGCTAGCTCCCTCGAATCACTCCGTGAATTTACTGATGCCTTGATAGCTTATATTTCTGGGCGGGATGCACTTATTCACAAATGCGCCACAAAGTCGGTCGAAAATCGCGATTCTCCCCTCCCGGCGGCTCAGAGAAAAAAACCGATCGCATCGACCAGCAACAATTTCATCAATAGCACCCTCTTTTGCGATACACTGGAAGATCCTTGCTTCAGTGCCACTCAGTAACGAGGAGGACACCGAAGCCACTCCGACCACAAGGACTTCACAACGGCGAATGAAAGAGTTTATCTACGAAACCATGTACATCCTGCGCCCTGACATTGGCGAAGAGCGCACGGATGGGGAAATCGACAAATATCGCAATATTTTGCTCGAAAACGGCGCGGAAGACCTCGATGTCCAACATCGTGGCAAACGTCGCTTAGCCTACGACATCCTTAAACATCGGGATGGCGTCTATGTGCAAATGAACTACAAGGCTCCCGGCGCCTCCATCGCGGTCATGGAAAAAGCGATGAAATTCTCCGATGATGTCCTGCGCTATCTCACCATCAAGCAACCGGTGCAACAGCCGGATGCCGATGACGAAGACGGCGACGAAGAAGAGTAAATCAGCGCAGAGAAACTTGACAGCCCCTACACCTATGGGTGATAATTAGGGGTTTAGTTTTGTGTCACTGCTCGGAACGGGTGATGAAAACGCCAAATCGACGCCAACTCGACCTAACCGGCGAATTTTGGCTACCCCTACGGCATAGTTTTGAGGACAGTTGAATGACTTACGCAATTATTGAAACCAGCGGAACGCAAATCATGGTAGAACCCGGTCGGTTCTACGATGTAAACCTACTCGATGCGGCTCCTGGAGACGAAATCACCATCGATAAGGTGCTGTTTATCCGCAATGAAGACGATGCTCACGTCGGTCAACCCTGGGTTGAAGGCGCAACGGTTCGGGGGACGGTGCTGCAACACCTCCGGGGTCGTAAGGTCATCGTCTACAAGATGCAGCCGAAGAAGAAAACCCGCAAAAAACGGGGACATCGCCAAGAACTCACCCGTTTTGCAATTTCGAGCATTTCGGTCAATGGTACGGTGTTAGCGGAAGCTGAAATCCCCGCTCCCCGTAGCTTAGATTTGGAACCGGCCACGACCGATGAACCGGCTGAGGTGGCTGAAATGGTCTCGGCTGAGGCAGAATAGAGGTTTGTGGGGGTAGCCGTCGTGTCTGCCTCGACTCCCCCCAGACGGTGAACTCACCGTTAGAACATCATTAGAATGTAGCGTGGAGATTTTTAAATCATGGCTCACAAGAAAGGAACCGGTAGTACAAGAAACGGTCGCGACTCTAATTCTCAGCGATTGGGTGTAAAACGCTATGGCGGTGAAGTCGTCACAGCGGGAAATATCCTGGTTCGTCAGCGTGGTACTAAAATCCATCCTGGTACGAATGTCGGTTTGGGTAAGGATGACACTCTGTTTGCTCTGATTGAT
>SMDP01000281.1:0-1139 GCA_012911965.1 Geitlerinema sp. P-1104 | reverse complement strand
ATCCCTGTTCCCTGTTCCCTGTTCCCTGTTCCCTGTTCCCTGTTCCCTGTTCCCTTCCCCATGTCACAAAACGATCGCTAAGTTTGTATTTGCCGATACTAAAATTTGGCAGAATTTGCTAAAACTATTTCAGCTTGACCACAACACACCACAACGGTCCCTCTCTCAGAGATGGGGCAAGGAGATACCAAGCGTTATGGATTGCCGTCACATTCGCTTCTGCTCTCGTAAGTCAGAGATTGATTTCACGCAACTTAAGTCTTTATTTGAACTCTCAGCCTTCTGGGCCGCCGATCGCAGTTTTGAGGACTGGAAAATCGCCATCGAGAACAGTGTCCCCACCATTACCGTCTGGGATGGCGATCGCCTGATTGGCTTCTCTCGCGCTACGTCTGATGGGGTTTTCCGGGCTACCATCTGGGATGTGGTAGTTCACCCGGAATATCGCGGTGTGGGCCTGGGACGCAAGATGGTGGAAACGCTCTTGAGTCATCCCCACATGAATCGGGTTGAACGAGTCTATCTCATGACCACTCACCAGCAACGGTTCTATGAGCGCATTGGCTTTGAGGAAAACCAAACCACGACGATGGTTCTACAAAACCAACTCATTCTGACTCAGTTTCCGGGGGTGGAGGAACCTGTTGCAGCCGGTATTGAAGCCGACTAAGCCAACCAGAATCAGCGTTGGGAGGCGGTTGGAGGATGTCTAACTGACCTCCCATGATGTCGAGCAAGGTATAGTCCACTAGCCAACTTAACCCGGCTGAGAGGTGAGGTAATTCTGTGGCGGAAATGGGGATGGTTGGCTCGGGAGGGGGCGATCGCAGCTGTTCGACGGGTTCGTTCCAAACATCCAAGGGACAGGGGGAATCCAGCCAAATATAGACCTCATTCTGGCTCCCTTGACCCGAGGACAGCCGCAAACTTCCTTCACTCATCCCGTCGATCGCCGTGATGATTTGGTGGAGTAGGACTTGCACGAGGGGTTTATAGTCCGCCTCCACCCAGAGAGTCTTCTGGGGCATTTGCACATCATAGTGATAGTTGCGGTTCGCCACTTGCAGGGCGGAGAGTTCCTGCACTTCCTCAAAGACATCATAGAGGCGCACGGGTTCGACCTTCAGGGGCGATCGCCC
>SMDP01000280.1 GCA_012911965.1 Geitlerinema sp. P-1104 | reverse complement strand
CCCGTGACATAGAATTCGCTCTCCCGTCCCCCAGTGCAGGGGTCAGTATCCAGGATAGCCGCCACATCGACGGGATTGGCTGAGAGGTCCACCAATCCCGTTGCTGTATCCACGTCTGGGGTATTCAGTTCCACGGAACCACTGAATTCAGCCCCGAGGTCCGAGCTGGCGGTGATGTCACTTTGGGGGGTGAGTTCGTCCCGAAATTCCGTACCAAAAATGCCTTGAGTATTGATAATCACTCGACCGCCAGCGGCGTTAATAGCGTTGGCGGTGATGTCGCTGTTTTCTAGGGCCACCAGGGCATCGGTATCGATGATGATATTGCCTCCAGGGAAGTCTCCCTCGGCGTTGGTTTGGATGGTGCTACCCCGCCGTAGAATGGTGGTTCCGGTGTCGAGTCGGATGTTGCCACCACGACCGCCGGTGTTGGCACTGATGTCGGCGCGATCGCTCAGGTGCAGGCGATCGGCTTGGACAAAGACATCACCCGCTGTAAAGTCATTGGCATTGGATGTGGTGTTGTTACTGGAGGATAATCGCGCCCTATCTCGGAGTTCTACAGTTCCCGCGATGAGATTGACCCCTCCGGCATTCCCTTGTCCGGTTTCTTCAATGGTGCTGGATAACCCCCCCGGGAAGTCTTCAGGCTCCACGCCTGAAAAATCAGTATACGATCCAGAAAATATGGCGGTGTCATGAACTTCAACCGTTACCGTTCCCGCATCTCCCTCATTGAAGCTACTGGATATTAACACTCCGTCATGGACTTCCAACCGGTCAGCGACAACAATGACATTGCCAGCATTGCCATGTCCAGTGTTTCCCACACCACTGGCGACAAAGCCATTTGATAACCAAAAGCTCTCACTCACCTCAATCGAAACTGTTCCCGCATTGCCTTGACCCGCAGTACTTGAGTCTAGAATTGCCCCATCTCGTAGTTCTAGGGTGTTGGCAACAATTCTAACGTCTCCCGCATCCCCTTGCCCTGTGTTCCCCACGCTGGTGCTTGCGCCCCCACTAGGTAATCCTTCAGGATTCACTCCCGAGAAAATGACTTGATCGTTAGCTTCAACTGTGATAGTTCCTGCATTGCCTTGACCCGCAGTACTCGAATTCAACTGAGCACCATCTCGGACTTCTAGGCTATTGGAGACAATGCTGATACCTCCTGCATTTCCTTGTGCGTTTTCTCCAACAAGACTTAAGGCAAAACTACTTGAAAAGAGAACGGTATCACTTACCTCAATGGCTAAAGTCCCAGCGTTTCCTTGACCCAAGGTACTAGCATTTAACTGAGCGCCATCTCTCATTTCCAGACTGTCAGCTGATATACGCACACCTCCAGCATTTCCACGTCCGCTCTCGGCGACGACACTAGAAATTCGGCTACCTAAACCATCAGAATTAACCCCCGATAATATCACTCTATCATGGGCTTGAACTATGATTGTCCCAGCATTCCCTTCTCCCAAAGTGTTCACATTTAACTGGGCACCATCTTCTAGAAAAAGCGTGTTGGTAATAATTTGAATATCACCACCGTTTCCTTTTGCTCTTTCTTCTACGGTACTAAAGACATTGGCGTTGGATAATTGTGCTGTGTCACTAGCTTCTATAGTGACGCTTCCGGCATTTCCTTGCCCCAAAGTACTTGAGAATAAACTCACACCATCTCGCAGTTCAACCCTATCACCAATAATTCTGATGTTACCCGCATTTCCGCGTCCAGTTTCTGTGACAGAGCTAAAAACATTTGCGTTTGAGAATTGCACGATTTCACTTGCTTCGATGGTAATATTTCCTCCATCCCCTTCACCGAAAGTACTCGATGATAATAGTGCCTGATCGCGTATCTCAATAAAGTTACCGACTAGGTTCACCTCACCAGCATTTCCTTGTCCCGTTTCTCGCAAAATGCTAAAGGCCGCACTCGGCAAACCTTCTGCATTTTCTCCCGAAAAAATAATCGCTTCAGTCCCCTGGATGTTTATTCCGCCGGCATTCCCTTGCCCAAATGTACTCGAATTGAATTGAGAACCATCTAAAACTTCTACTCGGTTTCCAATGACTCTGATGTTGCCTGCATTTCCTTGTCCCGTTTCTTCCACATTGCTAAAGACAGTTCCGTTTAAAAATCGTGCGGTGTTACTAGCTTCTATGGTGACGTCACCCGCGTCTCCCTCCCCAAAGGTACTCGAAGATAATTGTGCCCTATTTCTCACCTCTACATAGTTACCCCGAAGTCTTATTGTACCCGCATTTCCTTGTCCTGTCTCTCGAACGCGGCTAAAAGCACCACTCGGCAAACCCTCCGCATTTTCTCCCGAAAAAATAATCACTTCAGTCCCCTGGATGTCTATACTACCGGCATTTCCTTGACCTCGTGTATTAGAAACTAACTGAGCACCCTCTAGAACTTCTACTCGGTTGCCGATGACTCTGATGCTGCCCCCATCTCCCTGTCCCGTTGTTTCCACATCGCTAAAGACAGTTGCATTATTCAAGAATCGTACTGTGTCACTAGCTTCTATAGTGACATTGCCCGCGTCTCCCTCCCCAAAGGTACTCGAAGATAATTGCGCTCGATCGCGCACCTCAATAGAATTACCAAATAGGTTGATCTCACCGGGATTTCCCTGTCCAGATTCTCCGACAGTACTGAAGGCGGCACTGCGGAAACCTTCTGAATCTTCTCCGGAAAAAATAATCGCTTCAGCCCCCTGAATATCAATCCGACCAGCATTTCCTTCCCCTGATGTACTCGAACTTAACTGAGCACCCTCTAAAACTTCTACTCGATTGCCAGTCACCCTAATATTACCTGCATTTCCCCGCCCCCTTTCTGCCACCTCGCTAAAGACAGTTCCGTTGGAGAAACGTACAGTATCACTCGCTTCTATTGTAACATTTCCAGCGTTTCCCTCACCGAGAGTACTTGAAGATAACTCTGCGCCATTACTAACCTCAACATAGTTACCTCGTAGGATAACTTCGCCGGCATTTCCTTGTCCAGATCCTCGTACATTACTAAAAGCGGCACTGGGCAAACTCTCCGTATTTTCTCCCGAAAAGATAATCGCTTCAGTCCCCTGGATGTCTATATTGCCGGCATTCCCTTGATGTGATGTACTCGAACTTAACTGAGCGCCATCTTGAACTTCTATTCGATTGCCAATGATTCTGATATTTCCGCCATCTCCCCGTCCCGTTTCTTCTACTCTGCTAAAGACGGCTCCATTTAAAACACGTACAGTTTCACTAGCTTCTATCGTGACGTTTCCTGCGTCTCCCTCCCCGAAAGTACTTGAAGATAATTGCGCCCTATCTCTCACCTCAATATAGTTGGCTAGCAGGTTGATTTCTCCGGCATTTCCTTGTCCAGATCCTCGTACACTGCTAAAGGCTGCACTCGCCACCCCCTCTGAATTTTCTCCCGAAAAAATGATGGTATCAGACCCGTTAATATTTATCTGGCCAGCATTTCCATGCCCTGAGGTATTGGCAACTAACCAAGTGCCATCTCGAAGTCCGACTTGATTTCCAATGACTCTAATGTTTCCCGCATTTCCCCGTCCCGTTTCCTCTACACTGCTAAACACATAAGAATTTAAAATTTGTACAACATTACTAGCTTCTATAGTAATGTTTCCTGCATCTCCTTCACCAAAACTACTCGTGGAGAATAGCACCTGATTACTAAGCTCTATAGAGTTACCAAATAGGTTAATCTCACCGGCGTTGCCCTGTCCTGTTTCTAGAACACGGCTAAAGACTCCACTCGGAAACCCTTCGGCCTTCTCTCCGGAAAAAATAATCGCTTCAGTCCCCTGAATGTCTATTCTGCCGGAATTGCCAAGCCCGAATGTATTAGAAATCAACTGAGCACCATCTAAAACTTCTACTCGGTTGCCAATGACTCTGATGTTGCCCGCATCTCCCCGTCCCGTTTCTTCCACATTGCTAAAGACATTCCCATTCAAGAATCGCGCCGTGTCACCAGCTTCGATAGTGACGCTTCCTCCATCTCCCTCCCCGAAGGTACTTGAAGACAACAATGCACCTTCACTTATCTCGATAACCTCACCAATTAGGCTAACATTGCCTGCATTACCTTGCCCAGTTTTTGTGACCTGGTTGAAAACAGCACTAGGAAAGTCATCAGAATTTGCCCCTGAGATGACAATGCTATCACCAGCGCGAAGGGTCACTGAGCCTGTATTTCCCTCCCCCAAGGTACTGGAATCTAACTGAGCGCCGTTATTTAATTCAATATTATCCGCGCTCAAGTTAATATCACCGGCGTTACCAATCGACCCTTCTCTAACTAAATTGGCTACGAAACCATCTGAGATAGTGATATCACCCATCGCATCCAACTCAATATTCCCCGACTGGCCGCCCTCAATCCCGAGTCCTTCAGCGATTCCTCCCCGCAAAACGCTATCGCGCATCTCCACATCCAACGCCTGAATCCCAATCTCTCCCCCCACAACTCCAGCTACATTCAGATTCGCCTCATCCAACGA